>NZ_JAZZJS010000008.1:0-72433 GCF_056180635.1 Denitrobacterium sp.
AGCTCATCGCGCGCTTGCCCAACGGCGACATAGCGGTTGCCGTGAAGGGTGCCCCGGCGGTCGACTCGGAAGCCTGCAACGTTCTCGAGCAACCGCGTGGCGAGTGTTATTACTACGCCAAGGGAAACGGCACCAAGTACCTCGACCGCATGCGCATGCGCACGCCCACTTCGCAGAACCTGGCCGGCATGGCCGTGGCGCTGAAGGGATGCGACGTTGCCGACGTGAACATGATCGTGCTCACGATCGACCCCTGCATCAGCTGCACGGAAAGGTAGGGCCATGGGTAGTTTCAAACTCGGAAAAATGACCTTGGGCTCGCTTTTCAAGAAGCCCGAAACCGTCCTGTATCCCTTCGAGACGAAGCCCGCTCCGGCCGGCCTGAAGGGGCATATCGAGAACGATATGAAGGCGTGCATCCTGTGCGGCATCTGCCAGAAGGCATGCCCGTCGCACTCCATCACGGTCGACAAGAAGGCCGGTACCTGGGCAATCAACCACTTCAGCTGCGTGCAGTGCGGTTCGTGCGCGTACGCCTGCCCGAAGAAGTGCCTCACGATGGACCCGGCGTACCAGAAGCCCCTGCGCGCCATGGAAGTGGAGACCTTCACCAAGCCCGAAGAGTCCGAAGAGGAGAAAGCAGCCAAGGAAGCAGCTAAGAAGGCGAAACTTGAAGCTGCTATGAAAGCCAAAGCGGAACGCGAGGCCGCAAAGGAATAGGCAGGCGTTTTTCGCTACAATAGAGAGTCGGATGTTTATCCCATCCGACTCTTTTTGTTTTGATGAGCAGAAACGCAGGATTATGACGCACGTAAACGAGAACAATATCGGCACGCCTCAGAACCCCTCTGATGCTATTCTCACGCTCCCCAACGCGGTGAGCTTCGTGCGCCTGTGCATGATTCCAGCGTTCTTCGTCACGCTCATGCAGGGCAACAATATCGTTGCCACGGTGCTCTTCGCGCTGGCCGCATGCACCGACTGGATCGACGGCCAAATCGCGCGACGCACCAACCAGGTAAGCAAGCTCGGCCGCATGCTCGACCCCGCGGTCGACAGGCTCCTCATGATTCTGGGCGTGCTGGGCGTATATCTCACGGGTCGCATCCCCTTGTGGATCATCGTGCTCGTGCTGGGTCGCGACATCCTGCTCATGGGCGGATACGCATTCCTGCTGAAGCGCTGGAACGTGCGCGTCGACGTCATCTATCCTGGCAAAGTGGCCACGACGTTCTTCTTCGTGGGCTTTGCCGGCCTGGTGCTGAATGCTCCGCTTATTCCCGGCCTGAGCTGGTGCGATTTCGCCTGGCTCCCCGGCTTCAACGGCAACGACGTCTGCTGGGCCATCTGGTTCATCTATGCTGGCCTCGTTCTAGGCGCCTTCACCACCACGTACTACATTCGCACCGCGCTTAGCAAGCTGGCCGAGGCGAAGAAAGCCGTCGCATAGCCATGTCCGAGCCTCGGCACAACCGCTCCTCGTCGAGGAACGCGTCTTCGCGTTCCGGAAGGCACGCCAACACGGCGCAGTCGCGTCGTGCCCAGTCGTCGCGCTCTTCAAGCACGCGCTCGTCCTCGCGCAGCACTTCCAATCGCAGTTCCAGCACGCGCACATCAAGCCAAGCTCGTTCCCGCACGCGTACGCAGCAAACGCGCAGCATTCGCTCGACGCAGGCAACGCGCGGAAACGCCAGCCGCGCCACCCGCGCCCAGCAGGGGCGCAGCGCTAACCGAGCACCCAAGAAGCCACAGCAGAACAAGGGCCTCATCCTAACCATTCTCGGAGCGATCGCATCGCTGCTCGCCCTCATCGGCAAGGGAATTGGCAACCTGTTCGGCGCGCTTCACGCACGCCATCCGAAAACCGCGATTCTCGCCGCCATCCTCGTCGTGTTCGTCCTGTTCAACTGCGTATGCTATGCGGGCGACTACGTCATGCGGTGGGGAAAGGTCATGCCCAACGTGTCCGTGGGCGGCATCGACGTTGCGGGCATGACGCGCGACGAAGCCATCGATGCCGTGCGCAGCGTATACGACCCTCGACTCACCAGCTCCGACGTGGAAATCTACGCGAGCGAGCAAGGTATGGCGCTTCATTACACCAATGTCCAGTCGAGCGACGAGACCACCGTCGAGGAAGAGCTGGCTTCCACCGAAGTCTGGACGACCGACGCCTCGCGCCTCAATGCCTCCATCGATTACGAAGCGCTCATTGACAGCGCCATGGCCGAAGGACGCGCGGGCATCTTCGACCGCATCGGCCTCTTCTTCGGGTCGCGCGCGCTCGACGTCGTCGTGTCGTTCGGGGAGGAAGACCTCGAATGGCTTGCGGGCCAGATCGATGCCTCAATCGGCGACCCGTATGTGAACTACGGCATTTCCATCACTTCGGGCAAGGCCACCATTACCGATGGCCACGACGGCATGATGGTCGACCGCTCGTGGTTTGCCAGCGAGCTTTCATCGCTGCTGACCAGCGACGATTCTGTAACCAGGGCTTTCGTGGCCAAGACGGTGTTCACGCCGATGAAGATCGACGCCGAGGAAGCGCAGGCTACGTGCGATGCGATCAACGCAGCCATCGCGCAGGGCCTCGACTTCGTCGAAGAGGGCAACGAGTGGCACGCCACCGCTTCCGACCTGGGAGATATGATTCGCGCCGACGTCGTGCAGGAAAGCGACGGCTCGTATAGCCTTACGCCCGCCATAGACAGCTCGAAAGTAAAGCATTACCTGGTGACCAATTCGCTTAACGCGGTAGACACCGAAAACCTCACCATCGAGTTCGGCAAAGACGACAGTGGCATTTTCGTGAACGTCACCTCGGGCGGACTCATGCCCGAAACCGACGACGCCGTAGCACAGATCACGAACGCGCTCTTCGGCGGCGCGGCACCTTCCAGCACGCCAACCGTAACGCTGAAGCTCGTCGACATGCCTGGTCACATTGCGCTCGACGATGCCATTTCGCTTGGCATCGTCACGAAGATCAGCTCCTATACCACGGAATACACCGCACGTTCCGAAGCGCGCAACCACAACATCCACCTCGCAGCCGACTTGCTGGACGAGTCCATCGTGAGCAGCAGCGGGGGAGTGTGGAGCTTCAACGACATCGCAGGCGAGTGCAACGAAGCGGCTGGATTCATGGTCGCAGGCGTCGTGGTGAACGGCGTGAGCGAGGAAGACTTCGGCGGCGGCATCTGCCAGGTGGCCACGACCGTCTTCAATGCCGCCTACAACGCCGGCTTTCCCATCAAGGAACGCCACAACCATTCCAGCTACATCGCCTCGTATCCAGCTGGGCGCGACGCAGCCATCAGCTATCCTTCGCCCGACCTGAAATGGACGAACGACAGCTCATCCGACGTGCTGCTGGACATGTCGTACACGAGCACGTCCGTTACCGCCACCATCTATGGCGTCGACCCTGGCTACAGCGTTTCCACCGAGACGGGAGAATGGCAAGACGGCGCGCAGTATGGCACTACCTACACCTATGACGACACCGTAGCTGCGGGAACGCAGTACGTTCAGACCGAGGGAAAGAACGGCTCGAGCATCAGCGTCACGCGCACGGTGAAGGATTCCGAAGGGAATGTCCTGCATAAGGACCTGTTCCAATCTACATACGTTGCCGTCAACGAAGTTGTCGTTGTGGGAACGAAGAGCTAGAAAGGGCATACGTTTTGATTCTTTCAAACAAACGAGCCATATCCGCCTGTCTCGTCGCCGCGCTTGCGCTTGTCGCCACGCTGGCGCTTTCGCCTGCAACGGCATACGCGAACGTGCAGAAGAGCGACATCATCGCGGGCGAAACCGTGGCGAATCGCAATCTCTCGGCAGCCCAGTGCCCCAGCGTGGAGGCCACGTCGGTGCTGCTCATGGATTCCGACGGCAACGTGCTGTTCGAGCGCAACGCCGACGAGCACGTGCAGATCGCCAGCATCACCAAGGTCATGACCGCGGTAACCGCCGTGGAATACGCGAGCCTCGACACCGAAATCACCGTGAGCAGCACCGCTGCCGCCATCGGCGAGTCTTCCGCGGGCCTGCAGCAAGGCGACAAGCTCACGCTCCAGGAAGCCCTGAAGGCCATGCTCTGGCCCAGCGGCAACGACGCCGCGCAATCCATCGCCGAGTCGGTGGGCGCCCTCATTTTGAAAGAACAGGGGAACGGCTCGCCCTCGCAGAGCGAATCGGTAGAGGCATTCGTGCAGGCCATGAACGACACTTCCGCCAAGCTGGGCATGAACGACTCGCTGTGGGCGAATCCTCACGGCCTCGACGACGGCGTGTACGCCAACCAGGAGCTCTACAGCACCGCGCGCGACGTTGCAACGCTGGCCAATTACGCCATGAGCATCGACGCGATTCGCTCGATCACCAGCCAGGATGGCGGCACCGTTACCGTTACGCGCGATGGGGCAAAAACGGGCGTGGAGCTCGAATCGACTGACGAGCTCTTCGGCGTATACGACGGCCTCCTTGGCGTGAAAACCGGCTTTACCGACGCGGCGGGCGAGTGCTTTGCCGGCGCCGTGGAGCAGGACGGCGTGCGCCTTGTTTCCGCCGTGCTGAACTCCACCTCGTCTTCGATGCGCTTCACCGATACGTCCACGCTCTGGGACTGGGCGTTCGATAACATGGTTGACTATTCCGCTGCGCAGTCGACGCAGACCACGGTGAACTCGAACGGCGTTACCGTGCCGCTCGTAGCCGAAGTGGCCGATGCAGCCTGGACGGACAAGACGGTTCCCGCAACGCTCGAGAATCCGAATCTCACGTTCCGCGTGTTCGCGCTCGCGGGCAACGTGAGCCAGAGCGTTCAGTACTACGACATCAACGGCGCAGTGAAGGCGGGAGACGTGGTGGGCACCATCACGTACTACCAGCAAAACGAAGTCATCGGCACGGCGAACCTCGTCGCCACCGAAGACGTGGCTGCGCCCAACCCGCTCGAGGCGCTGGGAATCTGGTGGTCTCGCCTGATAGGGGGCTTTTCTGGCGATGACGGAGTAGCCGATAGCGTATGCTATAACGAAGTTGAGCTCATTTACGATAAGTCGAGTCTTTCTGCCGCATAGCAAGACTCCGCGTGAAAGGATGTCACATGGAAACATGCCCCGTATGCAATGGTCCGGTGAAGCCGCAGGATGCGGCGTGTCCGTCGTGCGGCTTCAAGCTCACCGGCTCCACCCAGAAGTTCCAGCCAATCAACCTCGACGACGACGCTCCCCGCGATAGCCAGGGCGCGCACGCCGCTCCCGTCGCCGCTCCCAGCGCATCCTTCACGGTAGTGCGCGGGCCGCAGCAGATTGATACGAAATACCCGCTCGAGGCGCGCGACCTCACCATCGGCCGCTCCCCGAAATGCGATATCTTCCTGAACGACATGACGGTATCCCGCCATCACGCCGTGGTTACGCCCGTGGGCGATCGCTTCGCCATCCGCGACGAGGATAGCTTCAACGGCGTCTGGATCAACAACGAGAACGTCGCGCAGCGCGTGCTCGAAAACGACGACATCGTTCAGATTGGGGCTTTCTGCCTCCTGTACAGCGAATAACCGCCGCACACGCTCGAGAGAAAGGGTTAGCATGCAGCTTTTATCCGGTAACGAGGCCATCGCCCAAGGCGCTTGGGAAGCAGGCGCGCGCATAGGCGTTGGCTATCCGGGTACACCCAGCACGGAAACCCTGGAATCGTTCGGCGCGAAGGACAACGTATACGCCGAATGGTGCGCAAACGAAAAGGTCGCGGTGGAAGTCGCCGTGGGCGCCAGCGCCGCCGGTGCGCGCGTTCTGGCCACCATGAAGCACGTGGGCGTGAACGTGGCGGCAGACCCGCTCTACACGGCCGCCTACACGGGCGTGAACGGGGGATTGGTGGTGCTCGCCGCCGACGATCCGGGCATGCATTCCAGCCAGAACGAGCAGGACACGCGCTTCCATGCGCAGGGCGCCCGCATTCCCGTTGTCGAGCCTTCCGACTCCGCCGAAGCGCGCGCCTTCACCATCGAGGCCTTCAACGCCTCCGAGCGTTTCGACATCCCGTTCTTCGTGCGCAGCACCGTACGCGTGAGCCACGCCAAATCCCCCGTTGAAGTGGGGGAGCGCGAAGAGCGCGAGCTCATTCCGTACCAGAAGGACCCGGCCAAGTGGGTCATGATGCCCGCGTACGCCAAGCCGCGCCGCACGTCGCTCGACGGCCGCATCGCGCAGGTTACGGCATGGGCGGAAACGAGCTCGCTCAACCGCCTCGAGCTGAACGACTCGGAAATCGGCATCGTATGCGCTGGCGCATCGTATCAGTACGTGCGCGACGCGCTTCCCAATGCCTCCATCCTGAAGCTCGGCATCACCTGGCCCATCGCATCGGGCCTCATGCAAAGGCTCGCAAGCCACGTCAATAGGCTCTACGTGGTGGAAGAGGGTTCCGATTACCTATCTACGCAGGTGAAAGCCACAGGTGTAGAGGTTTCCGAACCCAGCGCCCATGCGCTCCCCAAGGAAGGCGAACTTTCGCCGGGCCTCATCAAATCGGCGTTTGGCCTTTCCCTGCCCGAGGAGTTTCCCGCGCAGGAAGACGTGCCGGGCCGTCCGCCCGCGCTTTGCGCCGGGTGCCCGCATCGCCTGGTATTCAAGGAGCTCGTGCGCGCGAAATGCATCGTCACGGGCGATATTGGCTGCTACACGCTTGGCGCCGTGCCGCCGCTGGCAGGCATGGATTCCACGCTCGACATGGGCGCATCCATCTCCATGGCGCATGGCTTCGAGCTGGCGCTTGCCGGCACGAACCATCATCCCGTCGTGGCCGTCATCGGCGATAGCACGTTCGGCCATTCCGGCTTCACGAGCCTTCTTTCCACGGCCTACAACAAGGGTGCGGGCACGATCTGCATCCTCGACAATCGCACCACTGGCATGACGGGCCACCAGGGCAACCCGTTCAACGGCATCACGCTGCAGAACCGCCCCTCGCGCGAACTCGACCTCGAGGGCATGGTCCGTTCGCTGGGCATTGAAGACATCCAGGTGGTAAACCCGAACGTCATGAAGGACGTACGCGCCGCCATCAAGGCTGCCACGTCCAATTCCGAAGAGCTCTCCGTCATCATCTTCCGCAGCCCCTGCGTTCTGCTGAAGAAGGTCTTCGAGCGTCAGGCTCCGTTCTCCATCACTGGCGATTGCCGCGCCTGCGGCGTCTGCGTGGGCCTTGGCTGCCCCGCGATCGCATGCGTCGAAGAAACGGGCGGGGCGGTCATCGACCCCGAACAGTGCGTTGGCTGCGGCCAATGCGAGGGCTATTGCGGATTTGGCGCCATCGTGCGCATGGAAGGAGCACTTCGATGAGCGTGTACAGCGACGGCGCAACCACGGTCCTGCTAGCGGGCGTGGGCGGTCAGGGAACGATTCTCGCCGCCGACCTTCTGGCGAAAACGGCCATTTCCAACGGCCTGGAGGTAAAGCTTTCCGAAATTCACGGCATGGCACAGCGTGGCGGTTCCGTAACCACCGTCGTGCGCCTGGGAAAGCGCGTGCAGTCGATGGTATGCGACCGCGCGTCGGCCGATTACCTGCTCTGCTTCGAGGCCACCGAAGCGCTGCGCAATCTTCCATACCTCGCGCAAGATGGAAAGCTCCTGGTGAACGACGTATCCATCAAGCCCCTTCCCGTGCTCACGGGTCGGGCCTCCATGCCCACGCGCGTCCATGAGCGCCTGGCGGAATACCACGCCCAGCTCGTGGCCGCCAACGAGCTCGCGCGCGAAGCCGGCTCGCTCAAATGCGCGAACGTCGTCCTTCTGGGCGCCCTCGCTGCGAACATGCCCTTTTCCCTGGAAAGCTGGGAAGAGCAGATCCGCCTGAAGGTTCCGCCGAAAACCATCGACATGAACATCGACGCATTCCATAGGGGAGTAGAGAGCGTTTCGAGCGAGGCGAACCGCCGCTAGCGGCGCCTACATGACTCGCAAACCCACCGAAGATACCGCCACGTCAATCGTACGGGGACGCTTCGCGCCTTCGCCCACGGGCCGCATGCATGCGGGGAACATCTACGCTTCCCTTGTTACCTGGCTGCTTTGCAAGCGCCAGGGCGGGGAAGTGGTGCTGCGCATAGAGGACCTCGACCCGCAGCGCTGCAAGCCCGCCTATGCAGACCAGATCATGCGCGATTACGACATGCTCGGCCTTGGCTGGGACGGCGCCATAATGCGCCAGAGCGAACGCACCGCCATCTACGCCGACGCGTTCAACCAGCTCGCACGCAAAAACAACGTGTACCCCTGCTTCTGCACGCGCGCCGACCTGCATGCTGCTTCGGCTCCCCACAAGGGCGAGAAGCACGTGTATCCGGGCACGTGCCGCCATCTTACGCAGGAAGCCATCGAGGAGCGCTCTCGCACGCGGAAGCCCGCATGGCGCATCGAGGTGCCGCATCGCGTCATTTCGCTCGACGACATTTTCCAGGGTGCGTATAGCCAAAACCTCGCCAGCGACTGCGGCGACTTTCTCATCAGGCGCAGCGATGGCGCGTTCGCATATCAGCTCGCCGTGGTGGTGGATGACGCCGAACAGGGCGTAACGCTCGTGGGGAGGGGAGTGGACCTGCTCTGCAGCACGCCCCAGCAGATATTCCTGCAAGACGAGCTGAGCCTTCCGCATCCCGCCTATGCGCACGTGCCATTGCTCGTCGCGCGCGAGAATCGCAGGCTCTCCAAGCGCGATCATGACGCTTCGCTCGAGCAGCTCCTAGAGGAATTCGGAAGCGCGCAGGGAGTGATAGGGGCCATCGCCCATAAGGCCGGGCTCATTCCGGAATTTCAGCCCATCAGCCCCACCGAGCTCATGCAGGTGGCCGATTTCGGCAACCTGCGCAACCGCATCCAGATCCCCTGGCACGATCACCTATAGGATTATCGACTTAGAGTTACTCTAAGTTCCGAATTAGAGCACGAGAGCCACGGAAGAGGCGAGCACGCACGCCCCGTAGAAGGTGCCGAACAGGATGTTCAGCGTGGAGCACTGGCCAAAGGCGCCCGCACGAGACTGCGCGGTAAGGGGATTGGCCAGAAGCAAACGGCCAGGCGCATGGGCGGCGCACAGCATGAACGGCAGGACGATGGCGCCCGGCGTAAACGCAACGAGGACAATCGCGCAAATCGAAAGCGCCCACACGTAGATGATACCGTGATAGAGCTTCACCGTGCGTTCGTGACCAAGCAGCACGGGCAGCGTCTTTCGATGCGCCTCGGTATCTTTCTCGATGTCACAGCCATTGTTCGTGAGCATGATCAGGGCGATGCCCAGAATTTCGGGGATGGAATACACGAGTACCATGAAATCGAGCGTGCCGGTGAGTACCTGATAGCTGGCAAGCGTGATAAGGCCGCCCATGGTGAGCCCGCTGGCGAGTTCGCCCAGCGGCAGGTACGAAATGGGCAGGCCGCCGCCCGAGTACAGGAATATCACGGCGACGCCGATGAGCGCGATTACCAGCGGAACGATTCCCGCGATGATGATGCAGTACACGCCCAGCGCAAACGCAACGGCGATGAGCAAGAGGGCGTAGACGAGCACGTGCTTCGGGTTCACGTTGTTGTACACGAGAACCGCATCGGTGGGGTCGAGCTGGTTCTCTTCGGTATCGGTGCCCTTCACGTAGTCGAAATAGTCGTTGATGGTGTTCACGGAGCTCTGCAGCAGCACGCTGATGGCGAGAAGGACCACAACGGAAACAATGCTCGTAGGCCTGCCCGCAGAAGCATTCGCCGCGAAAGCGAGGCAGCTGGCCAGGAACACGGGGAAGATGGAGGCCGTCCACGTGTGGGGTGCGGCAAGCTGAATCATGAACGTGGGAGTAAGAGGCTGGAATGCTCGATCTTCAACCATGGGTTGCAAACTCTTTCAACGAGGCTCGTAAACGCGTTAGTACTATACCGTAAACCCCAAGCGCACGTGATAATTTCACGCAAGTTGGGCGTGATGGAACCGTAGGCGCTACACTGGATAGGGCTTTTTGCCATACCTACTATCTATCGCAAAGGAGCGTGCATGGAAACCATCCTGGTTACCGGTGGCACGGGCTTCATCGGAAGCCACACCTGTGTCGAGCTGATCAACGCGGGTTACGATGTCGTCGTGTTCGACAATCTCGCGAACTCGAAGGAAGAATCCCTCAACCGCATCGAACGCATCACGGGGACGCGTCCCCGTTTCTACAAGGCCGACATGCTCGATCGCCCCGCTATCGAGCAGATCTTCGAAGCCGAAAACATTTCCTCGGTTATCCATTTCGCAGGCCTGAAGGCCGTGGGCGAGAGCGTCGTGAAGCCGTGGGAGTACTACCAGAACAATATCGAAGGCACGCTGATCCTGCTCGACGTCATGCGCAACCATGGCGTGAAGAGCATCGTCTTCAGCTCGTCCGCAACGGTTTACGGCGACCCGGCATTCGTGCCCATCACCGAGGAATGCCCGCTGGGCAACCCCACGAACCCGTATGGCCAGACGAAGAAGATGCTCGAGCAGATGCTCCACGACATGTGGGTAAGCGATAACGAGTGGAACGTCTCGCTCCTTCGCTACTTCAACCCGATTGGCGCGCATCCCAGCGGCCTGATGGGCGAAGACCCGAACGGCATTCCCAACAACCTCATGCCCTACATCACGCAGGTGGCGCTGGGCAAGCTCGAGCGCCTTGGCGTCTTCGGCGATGACTACGACACTCCCGATGGCACGGGCGTGCGCGACTACATCCACGTCGTCGACCTGGCCCGCGGCCACGTGAAGACGTTGCAGGCAACCGCTGGCACCACGGGCGTGCACGTGTGGAACCTCGGCACGGGCGTGGGCTACAGCGTCCTGGACGTCGTGAAGGCCTTCATCGCGGCAACCGGCGTCGACGTGCCCTACGAAATCAAGTCGCGCCGCGCGGGCGACATCGCGCAGTGCTATGCAAGCGCCGCCAAGGCCGAAGCCGAGCTTGGCTGGAAGGCCGAATTCGGCATCGAGACCATGTGCCGCGACAGCTGGAACTGGCAGAAGAACAACCCCAACGGATACGCTGAATAGGTAGGTTCACGCATGATCAGGGAAGATGTTGTAAATCGCTGGAACGAGCAGGTGAGCGACCCCGCTGTGCGGGAACAGCTCGACGCGCTGCTCGCAAGCGCAGACGAATCCGCCATCGACGATGCCTTTTTCCAGGACCTCGCATTCGGCACCGCCGGTTTGCGCGGCATCCTGGGCGCAGGCACCAACCGCATGAACGTCTATACGGTGGGGAAGGCCACGATGGGCGTTGCGGCGTACCTGAACGAGACGTTCGAGCAGCCCACGGTTGCCATTGCGCGCGATAGTCGCAATATGGGCCTGGAATTCGTGCATCACACCGCGCGCATCCTGGCCTCTCAGGGCGTGAAGAGCTTCATCTATCCGCGCATCGAGCCCGTGCCCGCGCTCAGCTTCGCCGTACGCCATCTGGGCACGTCGGCTGGCATCTGCATGACGGCAAGCCATAACCCGGCTGAATACAACGGCTATAAGGTCTATGGCGCCGACGGCTGCCAGATCACGAGCGATGCAGCCAGCAACATTTCCGCCGCCATCGCGGGCATCGACGAGTTCAGCGCCCTGGAAATGAAGAGCTTCGAGGAGTACGAGCAGGATGGCCTGATCGAGTGGATCGACGATAGCGTCATCGACGCATTCATCGACGCCGAGCTTCGGGCGAGCATGGCCGACCCCGACGCATCCGACGTTTCCCTGAAGCTCGTGTACACGCCGCTTAACGGCTCTGGCCTGGAATGCAATTCCAAGATGTTCGAGCGTATCGGCGTAACCGACGTTACCGTGGTACCCGAACAGGCCGAACCGAATGGCGATTTCCCCACGTGCCCGTACCCGAATCCCGAGATTCGCGAGGCGATGGAAAAGGGCATCGAGATGTGCGAGCGCGTACACCCCGACCTGCTGCTGGCCACCGACCCCGACGCCGACCGCGTGGGCATTGCCGTGAAGAACGACGGCGATTACCAGCTGCTCACGGGCAACGAAGTGGGCATCCTCATGCTCGACTACCTCTGCCGCATGCGCAGCAAGACGGGCAAGCTCCCCAGCGACGCCGTTGCGGTGAGCACCATCGTCTCCACGGTCATGATTGACACGATCGCAGCCCATTGGGGCGTTCGCATCCAGCGCACCCTCACGGGCTTCAAGTACATCGGCAACATCATCAGCGAACTGGTGGACGCAGGCCGCGAAGAGGCATTCGTGCTGGGCTTCGAGGAAAGCTACGGCTACCTTGCCGCCACGCACGTGCGCGACAAGGACTCCATCTGCGCCAGCATGATCATCTGCCAGATGGCGCAGCACTATCGCAAGCGCGGCATGAACCTGGCCCAGGCCATCGACGAGCTCTATCGCACGTACGGCTACTTCCGCAACAAGACGGTGAGCATTTCGTTCCCCGGCGCCGACGGCGCACGCAAGATGGCTGGTATCATGACTGCGCTCCGCGACTCGGCACCCACCGAAATCGCAGGTCAGCCCATCGAAGAAGTAATCGACTACCAAAATGGCTACAACGGCCTGCCGAAGGCGAACGTCATCGAGCTGCGCCTGCCCAACATGAACAAGGTCATCATCCGCCCCAGCGGCACCGAGCCGAAAATCAAGGCATACCTGTTCAGCAACGGCGCAACCGCCGAAGAAGCCGACGAGCTCACGGCGGTTCTCGACAAAGCCGCACGCGAGCTCCTTTCCTAGAGCGTAAGCAATACGAAGGGGTAGGGCGCATCGATTTCGGTGCGCCCTCCATATATGCAAAGGAACGCACATGTCCACGCGAGATTCCCTCTTAGACCTCCTTTCCCAGGCTTCGAAGCAGAATACCTGGATTTCCGGAGAAGCTGCCGCAGCCGAACTGGGAGTATCACGCGCCGCTATCTGGAAGGCCGTGAAGGCCCTGGAAGATGAGGGCTACATCCTGGAGGCACAGCGCAACAGGGGATACCGTCTCGCGGCGAACCAGGACATCGTAACCAAGCAGGACGTCGATGCGGCGCTCTCCGATGCGCGCTATCCCGTGGAAACGTGCGTCGTTGCCACGACGGGAAGCACCAACATCGATGTGAAGGCAGCCGCTGAACAGGGAAAAGACGAAGTTTTCTCCATCATAGCAGGCAATCAGCAGACAGGGCGCGGTCGCCGCGGCAGGCCGTTTTTCAGCCCCGCAGGCAAGGGAATCTACCTCAGCATTCTCATTCGCCCGAACATCGCAATCGCCGACGCCACGAGCATTACCGCAGCCGCCGCCGTGGCAACGTGCCGTGCAGTCGATTCGGTTTTCGGCGTATGCACCAGCATCAAGTGGGTCAATGACATCTACCTGGGCGAAAAGAAGATCTGCGGCATCCTAACCGAAGCCTCGTCCGACCTGGAAACCGGCATGCTCACATATGCCGTCGTGGGAATCGGCGTGAACGTCTACGAGCCCGAAGGGGGATTCCCCGAAGACATCAGGAAGCGTGCGGGAGCTATATCCACCGAGATCAAGCAGGGAACACGCGCAGCTCTTGCAGGCTGCATCATCAAGGAATTCGTAGCCATGTACGAGCATGGCGCCTTCGGCGATTACCTCGAGGAATACCGCGACCGCTCGTTCATAGTGGGGAATTCCATTACCGTCATCGAAGGCAAGAGCGAACAACAGGCGATTGCCCTTGGCATCAACGACGACCTGTCGCTGCATGTGCGTTTCGAAGACGGAAGCGAGAAGATGCTTCAGTCTGGAGAAGTAAGCCTGCGCGTATAGATTGTGCGGCGCGAAAAAGCAATCGACGTTTTCAAACGCCGAAGACATGCGCAGTCGTTGGACAGAGCAATCGCGCAGCATAGAGATATACGGCACACATTGATCTATCGCGTCAGCCAATCTACCTGAGCAAACCAAAAGAGCAGTAGCGGCAAAACCACACCTATTGTTTGATTTTGGCTTACTTTACATAATATATATTATCCGATATTTATATATCAAGAAATTGCACCATACGCGCCGTGCGCGGAATACTATGCGTCTGAGCTGGGCTTACAACACCAAGGCCATGAGAGCCGTTCTAAGGCCCCGTTTTATCTTCAGACGACTACTTATACCCTGGCGTTATCGGCTATTTCAGTCGCATACGCTTCCAGAGCCGCCTGGCATTCCTCAATCTCGCGCATCTTCAAATCCAGAGACAATCTCTGCTCGGACAGAACGCGCATGAGCTGCTTGCTTCCATCGGCGCCACGTAGCTGCATCCGGACGAAGTAACCAATTCCCTCAATCGACAGACCGCTGTAGCGCAATGCCTCGATGAGCGTTAGCTGATGAAGATCGACATCGCTGAAGAAACGACGCCCACGCGAATCGCGCTGCAGGTTCGGGAAAAAGCCGCATTTATCGTAGTACCGAATCGTATGAGCGGTAATGCCCGTCATATCCTCGACTTCGGTAATGGAATAGCCGTTTCGCTCTTCGCTCTTCGTTGCAGCAGCCATGGGGTCCTCTATTTCTACTTAGAGTAACTCTAACGAGAACTATAGCATACTTAGAGTAACTCTAAGTAGAAGAACGGTTACAAATAACGCCCCCATTGTCGTGCAACGAGGGCGTATTGCATGAAAGGCTATGATGCAGCGGCTATTTCACGCCGCTGCTTCCAAAGCCGCCCTCCCCTCGCTGCGTGGAGGAAAGTTCGTCCTGCACGAGCAGAGAAACGTTTTCGACGCCCATAATGACCAGCTGCGCGATACGGTCGCCCACTTTCACATGAATGGGTTCGTTCGCATCGAGATTGATGGCGATGCACATGAGCTCGCCGCGATAGCCGCTATCGATAAGACCCGGGGCGTTGACCAGGGAAAGCCCCTGCTTGATGGCGGACCCGGAACGAGGAAGGACAAAACCTGCGTAGCCTTCGGGAATGGCGACGCAGATGCCCGTATGGATGAGAGCGCGCTGGAAGGGCTGGAGCGTAATATCTTCGACGGAGCGAAGATCGATGCCCGCGTCGCCCTCGTATGCCGTTTCCGGAAGCACAGCGTTATCGTTTACTACCTTTACGGGCAGCGTAAGAGAAGACATATATAACCTTTCGAATGGACTTACAGACCCTTGATGGCCTTATTGAACTCTTCGACGTTCTTGAAGTCTTTATACACGCTGGCAAAGCGAATATAGGCAACTTCGTCGAGATTCTTCAAACGCTGCAGGACCATGTCGCCCAGCGCTTTCGACTGAATCTCGGTATAGTTCTTGTTCCTAAGCTCGGTTTCAAGATCGTCGACGACGGAATTGATCTGATCGGGCGTGATATGGCGCTTGGCGCAGGCGATATAGAGACCACGGAGGATCTTATCGCGCCTGTAGACTTCAGAGGTGCCGTCGGACTTGCGAACCACAAGAGGATTTTCGCCGAGACGTTCGTACGTCGTGAAGCGACGATTGCATTTCAGGCATTCGCGGCGACGTCGAATGCTCGTACCGTCTTCAGAGGGACGGGAATCAACAACCTTGGAATCGGTATGCCCGCATGATGGACAGCGCATATGACTTCCTCTCTTTCGGCTTGGCGTTAGATTACCATACCAGCTGGGACAATATGAAGCCGATTCGAGAGAAACAGGGTATTTTATTGGCCTGCGCCCGAGACGCAGACGGACGCAGGCCGTTTACGCAGCTACCACAGAACGCAGCATCTGGGGAGCCCTAGAGGGATAGGCAGATAAAGGCGATGCCTAGCGCAGCGTACACAGCGCCGGCAACCAGAACATGGCTCATGCGAGTATCGGAAAACTGCATGCCCTTGACGTTGCCGTAGCGAAAATCGGTGATCATCTGGCTTTCGGAAGCGATGCGAGCGCAGCGCGCCTGCACGCGCTCACGCATTCGAGCCTTGTACGCATCTTCAATAGAGTTGATGGCATGCTTCTTTTCGTATGCCGCAACCGCCCGCGTAAAGTCGATGATGTGCTCGTTTTCATTGCTGTATCGAGAACAATCAGGCTTACGTGCGGCCGTTCCGTCGATGGGATACATGACGTTCAGGTCCTTCATTTCTGCCTCCTTGCTCTTGCATAGAACCTTTGTTCGTGTATACTCTAAATCGAACATAAGTTCTTGTCAACAAGATTATCAAACATTTGTTCGTATGGAGGGGCATATGTCAAAGGACATCACGAAACGTCAGCAGGCCGTGCTCGATTGCATCACCGCCTGCATCGAGGAAAACGGTTACGGCCCCACCGTGCGCGAGCTCTGCGAACGAATGAACCTCAGCTCCCCCTCCACCGTTCACGTGCACCTGAAGGCGCTGGAAGACAAGGGCTACATCCACCGCGACCCCCTGAAGTCGCGTTCCATCACGCTCGCAGGCGAATCCCCCACTCCCGCGGCAAGTCAGTCCCAGGTCATCGCATCGTACGAAAACGTCGTGGAACTCCCCCTCGTGGGCGATGTGGCCGCCGGCACTCCCCTTCTCGCCGACGAAAACATCACCAGCACCATCACGCTCCCCACGGAAATCGTGGGCGATTCGGCGTCGTTCCTTCTTTCGGTGCATGGCGAATCCATGATCGAGGCCGGCATCAACGACGGCGACTACATCGTGGTGAAGGAGCAGAATACGGCGCACAACGGCGAAATCGTCGTGGCTCTCGTGGAAGACGGCGCAACGGTCAAGCGTTTCTACCGCGAGGCAGACCACATCCGTCTGCAGCCCGAAAACTCCAGCATGGAACCCATCATCGTGCGCGAATGCACTATCGTGGGCAAGGTCGTCGCGCTCTTTAGGCGCGTTCGATAAACGCTTCGAACCTGCTCGCAAGCGACGGGCTCACGCGAATGGTCATCCACGTGCCGTGCTCGTCATAATGCTCTTCCACGATGTAGCAGCGCTCATGTGCCAACGCAACGATGTCGCCACGCGTATACGGCACCAGCACGTGCAGAATCTCGTCCTGGGCGGCAGCTAGCTTTACGATGCGCCCAATGAGCGCATCCATGCCCTCACGCGTGAGGGAGGAAATCTGCATTGCGTTCGGAAAGTGGTACGCAAGCGCTTCGCGCCCCTCTTCGTCAAGCAAGTCAATCTTGTTGAACACCAGAATAGACGGAATATCCTGCGCACCAATCTGATTCAATACGTCATCGACGGCACGCATCTGCCCCTCGAAGCTTTCAGACGAAGCATCAACCACATGCAGGATGATATCCGCCTCGCGCACTTCGTCGAGCGTGCTCTTAAACGACTCAACGAGCGTGGTAGGAAGCTTCTGAATGAAGCCGACCGTGTCGGTAAGCGTAATCTCGCGCCCCTCGGGCAGCGTGTACTTGCGCGTAGTGGAATCAAGCGTTGCGAAAAGCTTGTCGTAGCTCAGCACTTCCGCATTGGTAAGCGCATTGAGCAGGCTCGACTTTCCCGCATTCGTGTAACCGGCAAGCGCAACGCGCAGCATGCCGCTTTCCTGGCGCACCTGACGCTGAACGGAACGGTTCTTGTCGAGCTCCGCAAGCTCACGGCGAATCGACGTGATGCGGTTGCGCACGATGCGGCGGTCAACCTCCAGCTGACTTTCTCCTTCGCCAAAACGACTGCCAACGCCGCCGCCCATACGGTTACTAGCCAGGTGAGCCCACATGCCACGCAGACGCGGATAGAGGTACTGATTCTGCGCGAGCTTCACCTGCAAGCGCCCCTCGCGCGTTGTTGCGTGGAGCGCGAAGATGTCGAGAATGAGCGCCGTGCGGTCGATGACCTTCACATCGCGCCCCATGATCTTCTCCAAATTGCCCTGCTGGGAAGGCGTAAGTTCGTCATCGAAGATCACGATGTCGGCACTGTATGCCGTGCAGAGCTCGGAAATTTCCACGGCCTTGCCGCTACCCACGAAGGTGCGAGCATTGGGCGCATCGAGCTTCTGCGTGGTTTCCGCCACAACCTCGGCACCAGCCGTCGCCGTAAGACGCGCGAGCTCCGCCATCGTCTCATGCAACGGCCAGGATGAACCAGGTCGGTCGATGCCAACCAGAATCGCCCGCTCGGGAACCTCGGCGGTATCGCGAAGTGGAAAACGATTCTTGTTCACCGACATACAGACGCTCGCTAGTCGATTTCGATTTCGCCCGTGAAGGAAGCGGCCGCAGGGCCCGTCATGAAGACGTGGCCATTATCAGCCCATTCAATGTGCAGCACGCCACCACGCAGGTGCACGTCGTTCACGCGACCCGCACGGCCCGTAAGGGCGGCAGCGACATTGCTCGCGCACGCGCCCGTACCACAGGCGAGCGTTTCGCCGTCGCCGCGCTCATATACGCGCATATGCAGACCATCCTCGGCAACCTGGATGAACTCGATGTTGGCCTTTTCGGGGAACGCCGCGTTGCTCTCGTAGAAGCGACCGACCGTATTGAGATTGAGCGTTTCGAGGGACTTGCAAGCCGGATCGTCGAAAATGGCGTCAGGCAGCGCGTCGAAATCCTCGATGAACGTAATCGCATGGGGATTGCCCATCGACACGCAGGTGAACTCGAAGGAACCCCAGGGACTGTCGACGGCAGTTTCGCTCACGTAGGGCGTATCGCCATACTGAGCGTTCGCGGGAAGCGCTACGGGAACCTCGGCAGGCTGCAGAATGGGTTCGCCCATATCAACCGTAGCAACCGTCATCTTGCCTTCGGCATCGGTTTCGAACGAAATGGGCCTGCGGCCGGCAAGCGTATCGGCAACGAACGAACCAGCAGACGCATCGACATAGCCGTGGTCGACGAGGAATTTCGAAAAGCAGCGAACGCCATTGCCGCACATCTGGGCAAGGCTTCCGTCGGCGTTGAAGTAATGCATGTAGCCAGCGCAATCTTCCTTATCGCTCGGACGAACGAGAATGACGCCGTCGCCGCCGATGCCGAAGTGGCGATCGCAGAGGTACTCAATCTGACGCGGCTCCAGTTCGATGGAAGCGCTCATATCGTCAATCATGACGAAGTCGTTGCCCAGACCATCCATCTTGGTGAAATTAAGCTTCATGCGCAGCCCTTTCCGAGTTTTTGTCTTCAGTATCCACGATTTCCAACGCGCGACAAAGAAGCTCGCTGGCATCATCACGGTCTGCGCATATCCAATGAATGCGCTTGTCTTTTCGGAACCACGTGCGCTGGCGCTTCGCGTAGCGATGCGTGGCGAATTTGATCTGCGAAATGGCCTCATCAAGAGAAATCGCACCATCAAGATACTGCACGATTTCCTTGTAGCCAATGGCCTGGTTGGCCGTAAGCGCCTCGCGAAGCCCCTTGGAAAGAAGCGACTCGACTTCGCGCACGAGCCCCGCATCGACCATCGCATCGACGCGCTCGTCGATGCGGGCGCGCAGGATCTCGGGATCGACTTGCAAGCCAATCATGGCAACGGGAAAATAGGCCCCAATGGCATGAAGCTTCGCATGCTGTTCGGCATACGACGTTCCCTCGCCGAGAAGCTCGAACGCACGAACGACGCGTTTCGTATCATGCGCATTGATGAGAGCCGCAGACGCAGGATCCGCGAGCTTGAGCTCTTCCCAGACCGACTCCGGGCCCAACTCATCGATGCGCGCATTGTACTCATCACGCACGGCATTCCCCACCTGCTCGCCTGCGGGGAAATCGTAGTCGTCAACGAGCGCGCGCACGTAGAAGCCCGTGCCACCGCACACGATGGGCCGCGTTGCGTTTCGATGCGATTCCAGCACCACTCCCCTGCCGTATTCCTGGAACAGCGAAGCAGAATAGGCGCTGCCAGGAGAAACAAGGTCAAGGCCGAAATACGGGACGGTTCGCTCGGCCGGGGCAATCTTCCCCGTTCCGATATCCATGCCACGATAGATTTGCATGCTGTCGGCGCTGATCACGGCACCCTGCAGACGTTCTGCCATATGCTGCGCAAGAGCCGTCTTGCCCGAAGCCGTGGGCCCTACAACGCAAATAAGCGGCTTGTCGAGCGGGCAAACCACCTCGCTCGCATCGCCCGAGGCAGCAGGCCACAGCATTAGAGCATCGTTCCCCAGAGATACCAGGTATGGGCCTCGTCGATGCGAATGTCGACGATGGAGCCCGCAAGGTCTTCGGCGCTCATACCTTCGGGCACGCGCGCGTGGACCGTCTGATTACGCGGGCTTTTGCCCGCCAAGATGGAGCTATTGTTCTTACTCGCGCCCGTCACGAGCACGGGAAGCACCACGCCGGCTTCGTTCTGCGTGAGGTTGAGCTGCTCGGCATTGCGCTGAACGAGCTCGACGAGCCTGTCGAAGCGCTCCTGGATAACCTCGCGCGGCGTGTCGTCCTGCATCTTCGCAGCGGGAGTACCCTCGCGCTTGCTGTAGATGAACGTGAACACCTGGTTGTAACCGACCTTGTCCACCAGGTCGTACGTAGCCTGGAAGTCTTCTTCCGTTTCGCCTGGGAAGCCAACGATGATGTCGGTGGAAAGGGCGATGTCAGGACGCACGCGGCGGAGCTTCTCGATGAGCTCGAGATAATGCTCGACGGTATAGCGCCTGTTCATGGCCTTCAAAATGCGATTAGAACCGCTCTGCGCGGGCAGATGCAGCGCAGGCATGAGGTTCGGTAGCGTGCCGAAGCGCTCGATTACCTCGTCGGTGAGGTCTTTCGGATGGCTTGTGGCAAAGCGAATGCGCTCGACGCCCGTAGCGGATACGGCGTCCAACACCTGCGCGAAACGCGGCTCTCCATACAGGTCGCGCCCGTACGAATTGACGTTCTGGCCCAGAAGGGTAATCTCCTTCACGCCCGCATCGACATACGCCTGCGCTTGCTGGGCGATCTCCTCGAGCGGTCGGCTGAGTTCGCGGCCACGCACGTACGGAACGATGCAGTAGGTGCAGAAGTTATTGCAGCCCACGGTAATGGGAAGCCACGCAGCCCAAGGATGCTCGCGGTCCTCGGGGAGGTCATCATGGAATTCGGCGCGTCCATCAACCACCTCGGAACGGCGCATGCCGCCCTCGATCGCGTCTTGCAGAAGATGCGGAAGCGCTTCCATGTTATGCGTGCCGAAAACGACATCGGCATTTTCGAGCTGGTCGAGGAGCTTCTCGCCATCCCGCTGACCGATGCAGCCGCCAATGGCTACGAAGCGCTTGCCGAAGGGGCTGCCCGGGCGAACGGGATCGTTCTTCATCGTGGCCACCGTGCCCATAAGGCGCTCATCGGCCTTTTCGCGTACGCAGCACGTCACGAAAATGGAAAAGTCGGCCTCGGCATTCGTTTCAACGGGAGTGGAACCCAGCGACGACATAAGCCCCGATAGCCGCTCGGCATCGTGCTTGTTCATCTGGCATCCGAACGTCGTGATGCAGAAGGTGGTATTTTCAAACATGAAGTGAAACCTCGAGAAAGTAAATTACACGTTTTCGCCGATGGTGGCACCATTCTTCAGATAATGCAAAATGACCTTGAAGCGTATGGCGGTGCGGTATTCACCATCGATAACAATATCGGCGAAATACGGGATGCAGGCAACTTCGATACCGATGGGAGAAAGAAAACCACGCGAAATAGCTATAGCTTTAACAGCCTGGTTCACAGCACCAGCACCGACGGCTTGAATTTCGACATCGACGCCATCTTTCACCATGCCGGCGATAGCACCGGCTACGGAAGCCGGAGAAGACTTGGAAGAGACTTTCAGAAAGCCAATTTGTTGCTGCGAATCGTTCGGCACGTTGTATTTCCTATCGTAGTGCGACTTTGCTGCGATACTGCATCTTAATCTGTCATTGTAGTCGTATTTGGCGAACAGGGCAAATAAAGACGCAACCACGCCAGCGGGACTACAAGAATTCCCAAGCTCGCGCCGGACGTATCACGCGCGCCACGCGAAACGGGAAAAGCGCACCAATCACACGCGCAAAACGCCTGCTCAGAGTACGCAACGTAGCACGACGATCATACGCTGCCGCAGTCTAGCGTTCCATGACGACGGGAATGGTGATGCGGATGCCGCTCTTCTGCACCGAGACAGCGGGATCGACATTCCGATCGAGATAGTATGCATCGGCAAGGTCGGCATAAGAACGCGCAATAGCCTGCCTGAACGCCTCGAGGTCTTCGGGCGCGATCTTCAGCGAACGGGGGTCGACATACAGACCAGGCTCGTGAGTGCTCTGCGCCGCAGCATCATGCGCGCGTTCCCTCTTCGCGCGCATGGGCTTTTCGCTATCGCTTGCGATGACAACCTGAGACGCAAGGTCTTGAAGCGGCTGAATCTGCCCATCCATGATTCGGCGCGCGCTGCGCGAGGATAGGCGCAGACCAAGCGTATCGGCAATTTCGGCGAATTCCTCAGGCGTACCCGCGATGGAAAGTCGCTTCAAGATGGGCAATTCGGAAGGATCGTTGCAAAACGCAAGCGTCGCCTTGCTGAGCACCGAGCGACCAAATGCCCAAAGCGTAGCAGCAATTTCAATAGCGCTTCCGAAATACACCTGCACGGCCGAACGGTCGATGTAGGCGAATTCCGTGGCCGTGCGCACGATATTGCGCGGGCCGCGCACCGTGACAGTGCCCGTTTCCGAGGAACGCACGAATTGGGGACGCGTGCTCTGGTCGGTTTTCTCGGCGAGCTTAGTGGCATCGGTTTCCACCAGGAACGACGAACCACCTCCGGGAAGCGTTTCCTGAATGCGTGCGAGCTGGGCATTCTCCTTGATAGCGTACAACGCCATACCACGGCCATGCACGCCCCAAGTATCCATATGCACCGAATCGAGCTTGCTCGTGACGCGCGCCTCGAAAATGCGCTCGCGCATATGGCTGGGCACGCCGTCGCCATCATCGAGCATGACGAGGCGGCGCGTATCGCCCTCGCGGCCCGTAGCCACATAGATGCTATGGGCATGCGCGTCGCGCGCGTTGCGAAGCATCTCGATAACGATGTCCTCGACGCTGCGTACGTCGTGCTTCGCCTGCCTACGCTCGGCTTCAGCGCTGCGCAAACGGACGAAGCCACCCCCGAAGTCGTCTTCGACTCGGAGGTGGCTTTCGCCGGTTACTTCTTCTACGAATTGAGCGAGGTCTTCGGAAGACATGCTACTTGGCGATGCCGATTGCGCGGCTCTCGCGAATGACGACTACCTTGACCTGGCCGGGATACTGCATTTCGTTTTCGATCTGCTGGGCGATGTCGTGCGCGAGCACCGTGGTGGTTGCCTCGTCGACGACTTCGGGCTCGACCATAACGCGAAGCTCGCGGCCGGCCTGGATGGCGTACGTACGCTCGACGCCCTTGTGTGCGTTGGCAATTTCCTCGAGCTTCTCGAGGCGCTTGACGTACGCATCGAGGGTTTCCTTGCGAGCACCTGGGCGTGCAGCGGAAACGGCATCGGCGGCCTGCACGAGCACATCGAGAACGCTATTGGGCTCGACGTCGTTATGATGAGCTTCGATGGCATGAACGATCTCGGGCTTCTCGCCGAAACGACGAGCGAGGTCGGCGCCGATAACGGCGTGGCTGCCGTCTACCTCGCGGTCGATGGCCTTGCCGATGTCATGCAGTAGACCTGCGCGCTTGGCGACGATGGGATCGAGGCCAAGTTCGGAAGCCATCACGCCGGAAAGGTACGCAACCTCGAGGCTGTGATCGAGCACGTTCTGGCCATAGCTCGTGCGGTACAGAAGGCGGCCAAGCGTATGCACCAGTTCGGGATGAAGGTCGTGCATGCCGGTATCGAACGCGGCCTGCTCGCCCGCTTCGTCAATCTTCTGGTTGACGAGCTTTTCGGCCTTCTTGTACATCTCTTCGATGCGCGCGGGATGAATGCGGCCATCGGCGATGAGGTTCTCCATCGTGACGCGGCCAATTTCGCGGCGAACCGGGTCGAAGCAGCTGATCGTGACGCACTCGGGAGTGTCGTCGATGATGAGGTTCGTACCCGTAAGCTGCTCGAAGGAGCGGATGTTACGACCTTCGCGACCGATGATGCGGCCCTTCATGTCGTCGCTGGGAATGTGAATGGCGGAAACCGTGATTTCCGACGTATGGTCGGCAGCGACGCGCTGAATGGCGATGCTGAGAATCTCGCGGGACTTCTTGTCGGACTCTGCCTTCGCGCGCGTTTCGGCTTCGCGAATGATGGCGGCGGATTCGTGCGCGACTTCGTCTTTCAGGTTGTCGAGCAGTTCCGTCTTGGCTTCGTCGGACGTCATGCCAGCAACCTTTTCGAGCTGGCGGTTGATTTCCAGATGCTCTTCCTCGACCTCGGCGCGACGACGCTCGAGCTGCTTCTCGCTTTCGCGAAGATCGCGGGAACGCTTGTCGACCTGACCCTGCATGCTGGAAATCTGGTGCTCGCGCGCGTCGAGCGAATCGCTGCGGTGGTCGAGCGACTTCTCGCGCTGGTTCAAGCGGTCTTCCTGAGAGCGAACGTCCTTCAGGCGTTCGGTGCGCTCGGCCTCGATGGACTGACGCATTTCAAGAGCCTTGTCTTTCGCTTCGACTTCGGCTTCGCGACGCAGGGTATCGGCCTGCTTACGAGCGTCGTCGATGAGAGACTGGGCTTCCTGGGCCGTCTGCTTCTGCTTGGACGAATTCATTGCGCTGACGGCAACAAAGGCAATAACAGCACCGATTGCCACGCCGACGACGGCAAAGATTATTTCCATCGGACTCCCCTTCCTGGTACATCCTCGTTCGTATTTCAAAGCATAAAAAAGCCAGTGTATACACTGGCATGAGATTGCACGGGTGTAAGGCACCCAAGGTTATATATTCAGTTCAATATATAAAATACCTTTTCAGGTATGCTTTCTCATGCTCGTTCTACTATAGACGTTACGGCAAGAATAATACGCGGGGATTGCGAAAATAATGGCAAAAGCCACGAAAGTTTCCGCCGCTATGCCATTTCATCGCGCGATTCGAACCACGCGCGCGTAGCCGTTGAAGCAATCGAGGAAGCGTAGCCCTTCGCGATGAGTTTGCGATAGGCTCCGCCCCATACGTCTTTGCAGCGAGGCTCGTGCTTGCGAAGGAATTCAACGGCTCGCCTTACTTGCTCTTCGCTGGAAAGACCGAACGAAGCGCCCTCGTCTTCGAAATAGGGTTCCGGATCGATGCCGAACTTACGCTTGAGTTCGTTCTCGATGGACACGCGACCCTTGCCCATGGAAACGCGCGAGCGGATAAACGATTCGGCGAAGCGCTCGTTGCTTACCAAGCCACATGACACGGCACGTTCGAGCGCTTCACGCGATTCGCTTTCGGTATAACCGGCACGCATAAGGCGCTCGAGCACTTCATGCTCGGACCTATCGCGCTGGGCGCAGAGACGAATAATGCGATCGAAGGGCGGAGTAGAGGGCCGTTCCCCGCTCGCATTGCGCGCACCCGAGTTAGAGCAACGGGAACGACGCCGCTTATGCGCGCAATCGCCGGGGTCGAACGACGACAGAGCCCTACCCTTCCCTTCGATGGTCATGGGAAGCTACTTTCGCTTCGTAGGCTTCGGGTCGGGGGTGACTTCGGTGCCCTTCGCGGAATCCGCCGGGTCGGGAAGCATCATGTCGTATTCCTCGCGCACCTTCAGTTCGAGTTCGTCGCGCAGATCGGGGTTTTCCTCGAGCGTGCGCTTCGCGGCTTCGCGGCCCTGACCGAGACGCTCTTCGCCGTAGGTATACCAAGCGCCGCTCTTCTTCACCAGACCGCATTCCACGGCCATGTCGAGAATGCAGCCCGTTTTGGAGATACCCAGGCCGTAGATGAGGTCGAACTCGGCCTGCCTGAAGGGAGGGGCGACCTTGTTCTTCACCACTTTGGCGCGCACGCGGTTGCCAACCGTTTCGCCGTTGATTTTCACGTAGTCGCAGCGACGGACCTCGATGCGGACGCTGCTGAAGAATTTCAGGGCACGGCCACCCGTGGTGGTTTCCGGATTGCCGAACATGACGCCGATCTTCTCGCGCAACTGGTTGATGAAAATGCAGGTAGTGTTCGAACGCGAAAGAGAGCCGGCAAGCTTGCGGAGCGCCTGGCTCATGAGGCGAGCCTGCAGGCCAACGGTGGTATCGCCAATTTCGCCCTCGATTTCGGCGCGAGGAACCAGGGCGGCTACAGAGTCGACGACGACGGCATCGATAGCACCGCTGCGCACGAGCATGTCGCAGATTTCAAGCGCCTGCTCGCCCGTGTCGGGCTGGCTGATGAGGACGTCGTCGATATCGACGCCCAGGCGGGCGGCATACACCGGGTCGAGAGCGTGCTCGGCGTCGATAAAGGCAACGACGCCACCTTGCGCCTGAGCTTCCGCAAGGATATGGAGCGCAAGGGTGGTTTTACCACCAGATTCCGGGCCGTAGACTTCGACGATACGGCCACGGGGGACGCCGCCAATGCCAAGAGCGGCATCGAGCGGAAGCGCGCCCGTGGGGATAACGCCGATATCGAGGTTATGACCCCCTTCGCCCAGCTTCATGATGGAACCGCGACCGAACTTCTGCTCGATTTGGTCGGTGGTGAGCTTCAGGATTTGATCTTTGCTTTGCGTCTGGGCCATTGGTCTCCTCGATTCTGTTTGGATGAGCATCATTATACGAACATCTGTTTGTACGTCAAGAACGTACCTTCAGAATCGAGGAGCGCAGTGACGGCGCGCACGAAGAAAAGTCGCAGCAGAGCCGCAGAATAGTCGCGCGATTATTGCGAATAGGTGGACAGAGAGGCACGCACCAGGCGAAGCGCCTCGTGGACGGTCTGCGCGCGCACGCGTTCCCTATCGCCTTCGAAATGGTAGAGGCGCGCATACGTCATATTGGCATCGGAAAGACCGATCCACACCGTGCCAACGGGCTTGCCGGGAACGGCTCCACCCGGGCCGGCTATGCCGGTTACCGCCACGGCGGTGTCGACGTTCAGGGCCTCGCGAGCGCCCTTGGCCATCTGGCACGCCACTTCCTCGCTCACGGCGCCATGCTCGGCAAGCGTGGATTCGGCAACGCCCAGATGCGACTTCTTGACCTCGTTGGAATAGCTGACGATACCGCCGGCAACCACGGATGACGAACCGGGGATATGGGTAAGCGTGCCGCTGATGAGGCCACCCGTGCAGCTTTCGGCGGTGCCGATAAGCGCATTGCACTCACGAGCCATCTGAACAACCTCTGCGGCAAGCTCCTCGTTGGTCTGACGCGGCTCTGCGAGCTTCGTCTTCACCTTCGTGCCACAACCAGCATCGGCGCGCACGAAACCCAGGATCTCGCGCGCCTTCACGAAGTAGTCGAGCATCGAGACGATGGTGAGAACCACTGCCACGAGCATGACGAACCAGCTGAAGAGATACAGGCCGTTGCTGAGCATCGAGCCGAAATCGCTAACGGATTGGCTGTCTTTGATGATGAACAGAACGATGGCGATAATCTGCGTGACCGTCTTCGCCTTGCCGTACCAGCTGGCGGCAATCACGACGTTCTGACTTGCGGCAAGCATACGAATACCCGACACAATGAACTCTCTGGCTAGGATAATTAGAGCCACCCAAGAAGGCAGAACACCCAGTTCGATAAGAGCCAAAAGCGCCGAAGCGACGAGGATTTTATCGGCTAGGGGATCCATGAACTTACCGAGGGTGGTGACCTCGTTGCGGCTACGCGCGAGGTGGCCATCGATGGAGTCGGTGGCGGCGATGGCAATGAACACGCCAGCGGCAATCCAGGGCTTCCAAATGCTCGCATCGGCCCACTGCGGGAACCATTCGGGCCAGGGGCTGATGATGGCCACGACGAAAAACGGGATGAGAAGGATGCGCGCCAACGTTACCTTGTTGGCGGGAGTCCAAAGCTTTTCGCGCTGGGAAGCAGCCTGGGGCATGCTATTCACCTTCCATTTCATACATGAGCGTATCCTGGATGGTAACGCGAACGACGTCGCCTACCGCACCTCGGTGAACGTATACCACGCCATCGACATCGGGGGCCTGGCACTGCGCCCTGCCAAAGAGCTGACCATCTTCTTCCGCCCCAAGAACGAGAACGTCAAGCGTGGAACCGACGCGCGCGGCAATGCGCTCGCGCGAAATAGCATCGGCGATATCGCGCACCGCCTGGACGCGCTCGAGCTTCACGTCGTCGTCGATTTGATCGTCGAACTTCGCGGCGCGCGTGCCCTCTTCAAGCGAATACGGGAACACGCCCACGTAATCGAAGTCGATATCCTCGACGAAATCGCAGAGCTCCTGGAACTCATCTTCCGTCTCGCCAGGAAAGCCCGCGATGAACGTCGTTCGGAGCGTAATGCCGGGCACCATCGTGCGAATATGCTCGATGAGCTTCAAGTACTCGGCGGCGCTCCCCTTGCGGTTCATGCGCGAGAGGATGCGCTCGTTGGCATGCTGGAACGGAATATCCAGGTACGAGCAGATATTATCGTGCGAAGCCATGACGCCAAGCAGCTCGTCGGTAATCCCCTCGGGCTGCAGGTACATGACCCTGAACCACGTGCTGGAATGCCTTTCGGCAAGTGTGGACATGAGCCAGGCCAAGGTGGAAGGCTCGTCGAAGTCGTCGCCCCAACGACCCGTATCCTGCGCGATGAGCACGATTTCGCGCGCACCGCGCGCAATCTGAGCCTCGACATCAGCCTCGATCTGGTCGAACGGGAAGCTGTGGTACCTACCGCGAATATACGGAATGGAACAGTAGCTGCAGAAACGATTGCAGCCATCGGAAATCTTCACGTAGGCGCTCAGCACCTCGGGGGCAGCCGATGCATCCTGAAGCCTTGCGCGATGCGGGAACAGCGCGTCGAGGATGGAGGCGATATCGTCTTCCTTGCTGCAGGGAACGAACGCCGAAGCCTCATTCAGCTCGGATATAAGGTCGTCACCATATCGCGCGGGCATGCAGCCAGCCACGATGAGCTTCGCATCGCCCGACTCGACAGCAGGCAAATCGGCCATCTCGAAAATAGCCTGCAGGCTTTCCTCGGTAGCGCTCTGGATGAACGAGCACGTGTTCACGATAACGGCCTGCGCCTCTTCGGGTTCGTCGGTCATGCGGTAGCCGGCAGCCTGAAGGCTTGCGCGCATCTTATCGGAGTCGACCTCGTTTTTGGCGCACCCCATGGTGAGGATGTAGACGGAAATGACTTGCGATTCGCTCATGAGACTTCCTTGAACATACGCAACCGAGCGCCCACGTGACAGGCACGCGCGCGCTCGGCAATTACAACAACAGAAATGGACTAGCGATAATTGGTGAACTGCAGCGGCTGACCGTAATCGTTGCCCTTCACGAAGGTGATGACATCCTGCAGGGTATCCTTCGAAGCGCTGGAAACGCGTAGCTTGTCGCCCTCGATGGTGACCTTGGCCTTGAACTTCTGAGCCTTGATGTCCTTATTGATCTTGCCAGCGGTATCGCGGTCGATGCCCTCGACGATCGTGGCAACCTTGCGAACCGTGCCACCCGAGGCGTTTTCGGAATTGCCCCACTTGATGGCAGAGAGGTCGATGCCGCGCTTCACGAGCTTGCTGGAAATGATGTCGGTAACCTGACCGGCCACGAAATCGCTGGGCGCGTTCACCGTGATGGTCTTGGCCTGCTTGTCGAGCGCGATGGTGGAACCGGAATCCTTAAGGTCGTAGCGCTGGGTGAGCTCTTTCTTAGCCTGGCCATACGCATTGTCGATTTCCTGCATGTCTACGCTCGAAACGATGTCGAAGCTGGATTCTTTAGCCATGTAAGTACCTTTCTTTATAACCAATCAGCGAAGGAAGCGTGCTTACTCGCTGGCGGACGACGTCTTCGTGCTGGCGGAAGAGGATGCGGTGTCGCTGATCGCATCGGGATGCGCCGACTTCCATTCCGCCAGGATATCGGAGAATTCGTACGTGACATTCACGATGCCGTTCGAATTGGGCTTGAGCTCCTGCTCTTCGCCATTAACCGTCACGGTAACACTGGAACTATCGACGCAGATAATCTGCAACGTATCCGTAAAGGTGTAGCTCTGCGTAGCCGGGCCTGCGACGGTATCGGCTTCCTGCGTAGTACCGTCGACGTAGACCTCGATGTACGTGGAGCCGCCGCTGGCTACGGTATAGGTGAACTCGCCCTGTGTGGGAGCCACCGCGGTAGAGGCAGCGCTCGAGCTTTCGGATGCCTGCGATGAGGTATCGGATGCCGCGGAGCTAGAGCCGGACGACGAGGAATCGCTTAGGCCGGTAACGGGCATCGTGGACGTGGCTTCCGAGGCGCTCTGCGACTTCTGGGAGAAGAGGAGCGAGCAGACGATGATCACGATGACGAGGACAACCGCCGCGGCGATGAGAAACGGAAGCTTGGAATGCCCCACCCCATTAGCGCCGCCAGCCGAAGCGGACTGCCCAACGAACGACTGCGGGGGAAGGACGGAACCGCGCGATGGCATGACCTTGCCAGGAGTGTAGACCTTCTTGCCCTTCACCTGGGGAACGCCACGCGAACGCTCCATGCTCTCGAGGCCTTCCATATACGAGCCCTCGGAGCGCTTGCGCGAAGACTGACGACGCGCAGAGGCATCACGTGCCTGCCGACGGGGCTTGATGTTCTGATCGGACGCGCGCAGGCGCGACGTGCCGCCACGATGCGGGAAGCGGGTGTTCTCGGGAGCCGCCGACATGTCGAAGCCAGTGGAACGCTGATGCGCGCGGGAGACGCCCGACTGGTAGGCATAAAGCTCGTCAATGTACATCCCCGTGATATCGGTGGGGTTAAGCCCCAGGTAGCGAGCGTAGCCGTTCACCATGTTGCGCGTGTAGCCACGCGGAGGCATGGCGGCGAAGTTGCCATCTTCGATAGCGCGCAGAATATCGGGGCGAATGCGAAGCCTACGGGCGGTAGCGTAGAGGTCGAGGCCCTTTCGCTCGCGCGTCTGCCGAAGTATTTCACCAAAGCTTACATCGCTCATGCTTACTCCCCGGTATTCGCATCGTTCTGTTCGAACGCTTTCAAAGTTTCCAATTCCATGGCGTCAACCAGAACCTCGCGCGGCTTGCTGCCGTTCGGAGGCCCGACGATGCCCTTATCCTCAAGCATGTCCATTATACGCCCAGCTCGCGAATAACCGACTTTCAGTCGGCGCTGAATATTGGAAGTGGAGCCAAGGCCGGAATTCACCACGATATCGGCCGCTTCCCAAATGAGCGGGTCGTCGGCGCCCGAGGAACCACCCGAACCGTCGGGGGCGGAATCGCCAAGCGAGATGACGTTGGTCTGCAGGATTTCCTGATGGTATTCGGGTTCGCCCTGCTCCTTCAGGTGCGTAACCACCGCAGTGATCTCGTCTTCCGTGACGAGGCAACCCTGCAGGCGCTGGGGCTTGGAGTACTCGGGCTTCGAGAGGAGCATATCGCCCCAGCCGATGAGGTTCTCGGCGCCCGGCGTGTCGAGGATGACGCGGCTGTCGATACCGCTGGCCACGTTGAAGGCGATGCGGTTCGTGATGTTTGCCTTGATGAGGCCCGTGACAACGTTCGTGGACGGACGCTGCGTGGCAACGATCATGTGAATGCCGGCAGCACGCGCCAGCTGAGCCAGGCGACTGATCGAGAATTCGACTTCCTTGCCCACGTTCATCATGAGGTCGGCAAGCTCGTCGATGATGATGACGATGTAGGGCAGCTGCTCGGCGTCTTCCTCGCCAATCTGCATGCCGTTCTGGCACTTCGCGTTGTACTGGCCGATGTTCCTGGCGCCCACCTTCGAGAAGACCTTCAAGCGACGTTCCATTTCGGCAACGGCCCAGGAAAGGGCGCTCGCGGCTTCCTTGCATTCGGTGACAACGGGAACGTACAGATGGGGAATGCCGTTGTACGGCGTGAATTCAACGCGCTTCGGGTCGATCATGATGAAGCGGACCTCGGCCGGCGTAGCGCGCATGAGAATGGACATGATCATGCCATTGATGGACACGGACTTACCGGAACCAGTGGTACCGCCAATAAGCAGGTGTGGCATCTTCGCGAGGTCGGAAACGATGGGGTTGCCCTCGACGTCTTCGCCGATGGCAACTTCGAGCGGGCTCTTCCCCGCCTGGGGCAGAACATCGCCCAGCAGCACCGAGCGGCGCTTCACGTTGGGAACCTCGATGCCGACGTAGTTGGTGCCCGGAATGGGGCTGAAGATGCGCACGCCCTGCGAAGCCATGGCGAGGGCAATATCGTCGGTGAGATTGGTGACCTTGCTCACGCGCACGCCCGAAGGCAGAGAGACCTTGAACAGGGTTACCGTGGGCCCCGCCGCCCAGCCAACCACTTCGGCATCGACGCCGAAGTCGGCAAGCGTGCTCTGCAGGAGCATGGCCGTCTCGCGCAGGGTCTCCTCGGTTTCCTTGCTGGCAACCTTCGCACCCGACGACTTGATGAGATTCATATCGGGAAGCACGAAGCCCTCGGAGGGCTTGGGCGTAGTAACGCCCACGGCGGCATTGCTGCGCTTGGGGGCGGCATCGGCATCGCTACGGGAGCGCTTGCCCAACCTGCGTGTAAGGGCGGCCGAAGCGCCCGAATCCACGGCGGCATCGCGCGCCGCAGCGGCACGGGGCACGGACTGCGCGGGAGTAGCGCCGAAATCGATTTTCTGGGTCACGCCAGCCGACTGCGCACGGCCCTGCGCTCCCCCGCGCTTCATAACGGGTTCGCGCTTGCCACCTTCGCGGGAGGCGCGGCGCGGCTTCGAAACCTCGAGCGGCTTGTATGCCGGAGCGGGCATGACGTCGGTATCGCCCGACTCGCCTTCAGGGGAACGAAGCTCGGACGCATGCGCGCGAATCTTATCAACCACGTCGGAAAGCGAGAAGCCAATGATGATAAGCGCAACGACGATGACGCCCGCCATGATGATGGTGGTTACCAGCTGCCCAAACAGGAGCAGGAAGACGTACGCAACCAGAGCGCCGATATATCCGCCCTGGTTGACGAGGTTCTCGTGTGAGAAAAGCACCTGCAGGTTGCTACCCGAAAGCCCTGGCGTGTATGAAGCGAGGATGACGAGCAGCGCGAAGAACAGGATGATGAGGCCCACGGTAACGCGCGCGGACATGCGATTCTGGTTTTCGCCGCTACGCCAAATGAGGCTCACCGCGATGAGCACGAGCACGAACGGCAGAATGTACGTGCCAAGGCCCAGGCCAATGTGAAGCACCGAGGAAAGCCACTGCGTAACGATGCCCGTGCCGGGCATGAGCGAGACGATGAAAAGCGCGACGGCCACAACGGCGCATACGACGCCAGCGATATCGCGACGAGAGCGGTCGTCGAGAAAACGATCGCCTGCCACCTGATTGGCGCGCGCGGCCTGCGCACCCCTCCCCTGCCTGGATGCAGAGTTGTTTGCACGTGATTTCTTTCCCGGCTTACCCGATGTGCCCTTTGCTGTGCGCGGCACGTCACACTCCTTTTGCTGCGTTTAAATATCGTTTCGGAAAGTATAACTTATTTCTTTACATAGTCGCCAATAGCGTTTGACCACATCAACACGCCATCGACGAACTGGGGTAATGAATCGGCTATGTGTGCATTTTGTCGTCCCGCGGCAGGCAAAGGCCATTGCCCAAAGCTACGGCCGGCTCTTCCGATGTCGCAGGGCCATCGTTTCATCAAGGTCGGCAGAGCGATTGCCCGAGGCGAAGACGACGTTCACGCCTTTCTTGGCTAATTCGTTCACCATGGCCTCGTAGCCAAACTGGGCAATGGCTCCACCCCACGAACAGTTAACCGCCTTCAAATTGACGTCCCCATTACGCAGCCCGAATGCATGGCCGCACCCAAAGAGCAACCCGCGTTACGCCCGGCAAGAATAAGAACGCCCCTCTTAGCGCACTAAACAGGCGCAAAAAGGGGCCGCCATTGGCGACCCCAAGCTAAACCCTACGACAGAAGCCATTCGGCTCGAATGCCCTAGATTTCAAGCAGGTTCACGATGACCAGCGGACGCTGCTTGATGCGGTCCCACAGAACCGACTGAAGCGACTGACGGCACGCCTTTTCCAAGTCGCGGCGCTTTCCGCCCTTGGAAATCGCCTTCTCGAGACCATGGCGCACGGCGGAAGCCGCGTCTTCGACCAGGTACTCATCGTCGCCGCCGGAGATACCGCGCATCTGCACGGCCACATCGCCCACGAGCTTGCCCGTCTGGGTGGAAATGGCGCACGCAATGGACGCGATGCCCTGTTCCACCATGGCGCTACGCTCATTGAGCACGTCCTGGCTGGTATCGCCCACGGAAAGGCCATCGACGAAGACGATGCCGCTTTCCACGGTTTCGCCGCGACGAACGCCCTTCGCGGACAATTCGAGCGATTCGCCGTTTTCCAGGATGAAGATGTTGTTCTCGTTCACACCCGTGGCGGCGGCCAGCTTGGCATGCGCACGCAGATGCGTGGCTTCGCCATGAACGGGCATGAAGCACTTGGGCTTCACGATGGAAAGAACGAGCTTCAGCTCTTCCTGGCCGGCATGGCCGGAAACGTGCACCTGAGCACGGCTCTTGTCGAATACGTCGGCACCCACTTTCGAAAGCAGGTTGATGACGCGCGTGACGGCCTTCTCGTTACCCGGAACAGGCGTTGCGCTGATGATGACCGTATCGCCCGGATCGATTTCGATGGTCTTGTGCTCGCCGGCAGCGATGCGCGCGAGCGCGGAAAGGGGCTCGCCCTGCGAACCGGTGCACATGACCACGACCTTCTCGGGCGGAATGCCCTTCAGGTCGTACGCATCGATGATGTCGGCGTCGGAGACGTTCAGATAGCCCAGCTTGCGGGCGATATCGGTATTCTGCACCATGGAACGGCCCGTAACGACGACCTTGCGCCCCGCAGCAACCGCCGCATCGCAGATCTGCTGCATGCGGTGAATGTGGCTGGCGAAGCTGGCGATGATGACGCGGCCCTTTGCCTGGCCGATGATCTTGCGCAGCGTTTCGCCCACCGTTGCTTCCGACGGCGTGAAATGGGGCACCGTGGCGTTCGTGGAGTCGCTCATCATGAGGTCGACGCCCATCTTGCCAAAGCGTGCGAGAGCGCCGAAGTCGGTGGTAACGCCATCGATGGGAGTCTGGTCGAGCTTGAAGTCGCCCGTGTGGAGCACCGTGCCCGCGGGAGTCTGGAAGAAGATGCCCACCGCACCGGGAATGGAATGGTTCACGGCGAAGAAATCGCACGTGATGCATCCCAGCTGAACGCGCTGGCCAGGCTTGATTTCGATGAGCTTCGCGTTCTTGATGCGATGCTCGGCGAACTTGCCCTCGATAAGGCCAAGCGTGAGCTTGGTACCGTAGATGGGAACCTGACGGTCGAGGTCCTTCAGCAAATACGGCAGCGATCCGGTATGGTCTTCGTGGCCGTGGGTAATCACGATGCCGCGAAGCTTATCGGCATTTTCCAGCACATACGTGTAATCGGGCAGAATGAGGTCGACACCGGGATGGTCGTCGTCGGGGAACATGAGGCCCGCATCGTCGAGCACCATGTCGCCATTGCACTCGAAAACGGTCATGTTCTTGCCAATGGCATCGAGGCCGCCCAGCGGAATGACCTTGAGTTTTGCCTTCGGATCTTTCTTTGCGGCCAAAACCTGGGAAGACTGCGCCTTCTTGCCGCTGCGACGACGGCGCTTAGGAGCGTCGCCCTCTTCCTTGGACAACTTGGGACGCTCGCGCTTGATGTCGACGTGCTTGTACGAACGCGACTGCTTGCGCTTAGCGTTGCCCTGTTCGGGCTGGTTATTCTGTTGTTCCAAAACCTATCCTAACTGCTAGTCGAGCACTCCGCACACGCGCATGGTCTCGGCAAGCTGCGCGGTCTGCTCGGGTGTTGCGTCGACAAGCGGAAGGCGAAGGCCGCCCACGGTGAACCCCTGGAGGTTGAGCGCCTTCTTCACCAGGATGGGATTAGCCGTTACGAACAGGCCCTTCATGAGGGGCAGGATAGCTTCGTGCGCCGAGAAGGCAGCGTCCCAATCGCCCTGGATGGCGTTATCGACGATTTTCTTCATAGCGGCGGGGGCGCAGTTGGCGGTCGTGGAAATGACGCCTACGCCTCCCCGCTTCATCACTTCGTACGTGAGGGCGTCGTCGCCGGAGTAGACGGCGAAGCCTTCGGGGGCGGCATCGCAAATAGCGGCGATCTGGTCGAGGTCGCCCGATGCCTCTTTCACGGCCACGATGTTGGCGCAGTCGCGCGCAAGACGCAGCGTGGTTTCGGCCGTCATGTTGATACCGCAACGACCAGGAATGTTGTACAGGATGATGGGCAGGTCGACCGCTTCCGCGATGGCGCGGAAATGGCGGTACAGGCCTTCCTGCGGAGGCTTGTTGTAGAAGGGCACGACGGCCATGAGGCCATCGACACCACACGCGGCAGCCTTCTTGGCCATCGCGATGCTATCTTCCGTGCAATTCGTGCCCACATTGGCGATTACGGGAGCGCGACCAGCGACTTCCTCGACAACGGCCTTGATGACGGCAAGCTTCGTTTCCACGTGAATCGTGGGGCCTTCGCCGGTAGTGCCGAAGAGGAGGATGGAATCGCACCCGCCATCGAGCAAACGCTTGGCCAGCTTGCAGTTCTGCTTGACGTCAACCTGAAGGTTTTCATCATAAGCGGTGACCATCGCCGGAATGAGACGGCCAAAAACTGGTGTGCTGGACATAGTGCCTCCTTGCATGTGTACGAGATGCCTCATTATTGCACAGCAAAAGACGCGTTCGTCTGCATTCAAGAAATCAATGCAGACGAACGGCGTGTGCTAGTTCTGGAAAGGAGGCTCGGCCTACATGAACGTTTCGAGGCCGACGACGAGGCCAGAGCGCTCGCCCACGCTGCGAATGCCCAGCAGAACGCCCGGCATGTAGCTCTCGCGGTCCCAGGAATCGTGCGTAATGGTGAGCGTCTGGCCCATGGAACCGAAGATGACCTGCTGCGTGGCCACGTAGCCCATGGAGCGCACCGAATGCACGGGAACGCCCGCAATGAGGGCGCCGCGAGCGCCTTCTGCCCCCTCGAGCTCGGTTTCGGAACCGGGTGCGGTGCTGTCGAAGTCGCGCGCTTCGGAAATCATCTGGGCGGTACGCATGGCGGTGCCGCTGGGAGCGTCCTTCTTGCGCGCATGGTGGAACTCGATGACCTCGGCTTCGGGGAAATACGGCGCGGCGGCCTTTGCGAACTGCATCATGAGAACAGCGCCCGTGGTGAAGTTCGGCGCGTAGAAGAGGCACGCATCGTTCGTGGCGAGTTTTGCGAGCTCTTCGAGCGTCTCGTTCGAAAGGCCCGTGGTTCCCACCACGCAGTTCACGCCAGCGGTAAGCGCAACGCGCACGTTATCCGCCACAACGGAAGGCTGCGTGAAATCCACCAGGACATCGGGCGTTTCGGCCTCGATAGCCTGAGCGAGCGACGTGTAGACGGGATACGCCGCATCTACCTGGTTCAAGTCGATACCGCAGACGAGCTCCATATCGTCAGCCGACTGAACCGCGTTCACGACGGCCTGCCCCATACGGCCCATGCAACCAGCAACCGCAACCTTAATCATGTACGTACCTTTCGATTGGCTTTTCGATTGCACAAGCATATTTCACCCGCCCAATACATACAACTTTTCTTACACTTTCCACTTCTTGTAAATTCACATGAAAAACATCGCGCGCGGATAATACACGTATGGGCTAGGGTTAGGAGGAAACATGAGCATTGCAGATTCGGCCAAGCGTTTCGGATTCAACAGGGTGTACGAGTATCTCGACAAAGACCCACGCGGGAACCTGCCGAAGATCATGGAACTCGTAGACAAGATCACCCCAGGTGAGATGATGGGAACGCAGCGCGCAGCCTTCCGCCGCGTAATCGCGAACCCCGACAACAACTGGAACAAGCTCATCATGAGCCTCTGGGATGACATCGATTCCAACATCCTGAAGAAGGCATTCCAGAACTTCATCGTGAACGGCAGCATCACTGGCTGGGAACAGCAGCAGAAACTGCGCGCGGAACACGGATGCAACATCCCCTGGGCGCTGCTACTGGACCCCACGAGCGCCTGCAATCTGCACTGCACCGGCTGCTGGGCCGGCGAATACGGCAATCGCCTGAACCTCTCGTTCGACGAGATCGACGACATCATCATGCAGGGCAAGGAACTCGGCGTCTACATCTACATCTACACGGGCGGCGAGCCGCTCATGCGCAAGAAGGACCTCATCGCGCTCTGCAACAAGCACGATGACTGCGAGTTCCTCTGCTTCACGAACGCCACCCTCATCGACCAGGACTTCTGCGACGAGGTGCTGCGCGTGGGCAACTTCATCCCCATCGTGTCGGTGGAGGGCTTCGAGGACGCTACCGACTTCAGGCGCGGCGAAGGCGTATTCGGCAAGGTCAGCGATGCGATGGACCTCATGCGCAAGAACCGCCTGGGATTCGGCATCAGCTGCTGTTACACGGCCAAGAACGTCGACACCATCGGAAGCGAGGAGTACTTCGACTGGATGATCGAGAAGGGCGCCAAGTTCTGCTGGTTCTTCAGCTACATGCCCGTAGGAGCCGGCGCCGACGTCGACCTTATCACGCGCCCCGAGCAACGCGAGCGCATGTACGACGTCGTACGCGGATTCAGGGAGACGAAACCGCTGTTCACGCTAGACTTCTTCAACGACGGCGAATACGTGGGCGGCTGCATCGCCGGCGGACGCCGCTACTTGCACATCAACGCGAACGGCGACATCGACCCGTGCGTGTTCATGCATTACAGCGATACGAACATCCGCGAGCATACCCTGCTGGAATGCCTGAAGCGACCGCTGTTCATGGCATATCACAACAATCAGCCATTCAACGAAAACATGCTGCGTCCCTGCCCCGTCCTGGACAATCCAGGGAGGCTCGTGCGCATCATCGAGGACACGGGGGCGCATTCCACCGAAATCCTGCAGCCAGAGGACGTGCACGTCTATTCCGATAGGTGCATCGACATCGCGGCAGAATGGGAGCCGCGCGCAGATCGCCTCTGGGCGAGCAAGGAACACAATCCCGCACTGCTCGTGAAATAGCGCACATAGCGCATACAGCAACGGCACCCCGCACGCGATAACGCGGCGGGGTGCCGTTTTCGCATCCTACAGGCGCTCGGCCATGCGCGCTTTGAAAGGTTGGACGACGTACGTATCGAGCTTCTTGAAATAGGCGCGCGGCTTGGCATCAACCGAATGGTCGAGCACCGATTCCACCATGCCAATGAGCGCATACGTAAGCGTAACCAGGAAGAACTCGATCTCCTCGTCGGTACCATCGTAATTCACGAAATCATGTTCGAAGCAGCGCTTCAGGATATCGTAGATGAGGCGGGAGTTCATTTTGCGCAGGATGTCGCGGTCGAGGTGCGCATAGTCGCCGAAGATGTGCAGCGTGTCGGATTCGTACAGGTCGACGATCATATCCACCACGCCCGACCAGGCATCCTGATCGTCGGGCATTTCCCGGAACAGCGCATCGATGTACTCGCGTTCCCGAAAATCGACCAGGTCGTAGATATCCTTGAAATGGTAATAGAACGTGGCACGCGAGACGCCAGCCCGGTTTGCGACTTCGGTAACCGAGATGACCTGATATCCGCCCTTGGCAACAAGCTGCTGGTACGCAGCGACGATTTGATGCTTCGCGTCGTTATCCACGTCAACCCCCTTTGCGTATAGCACCAAATGATACCCCAAAGCGCCTATTTGCGGAAAGCGAACCGGCATTATTGCCGCACAAAGAAAGGCGCCCAGGAGGGCGCCTTTCCAGCAATGCGAATTCGACTATCGATTAGTCGCGGTTGCGGGAGCGGGGCTTGCGATGGTCGTCGCGACCATGGCCTCCCCTGCCGCCACGGTCGCCACCGCGGTCGCCGGGACGACGACGCGGACGATCGCCGTGCTCGGAACGCTCGCCGCCTTCGCGACGGGGACGGCCGGCACCTTCGGGCGCATCGGGCTTCTCGAGGCGGTCGAGGCTAATCTTGCCATTCTCGCCTACTTCGATGACCTGCACCTTAACGGCGTCGCCCAGGTTCAGAACGTCTTCGACGCGACCAACGCGACCATTGGCCATGCGGCTGATATGCAGCAGGCCGTCTTTGCTGGCCGTGAGCTTCACGAATGCGCCGAAATCCTTGATGCCGACGACTTCGCCCTCGAAGATCTCGCCGACTTCGGGCTCCTTGACGATGTCGAGGATAGCCTGCTTGGCAGCTTCGCCAGCAGGGCCTTCCACGGCCGCGATATGCACGGTGCCGTCTTCCTCGACCTCGATGGTGGCACCCGTTTCGTCCTGCAGGCCGCGGATGACCTTGCCACCGGTGCCGATGACGTCGCGAATCTTGTCGACCGGAATCTTGATGGTCTCGATGCGCGGAGCGAACTCGGAGAGCTCGGAACGAGGCGCGGGGATTTCCTTGAGCATGGCCTCGAGGATGAACGCACGGCCTTCCTTGGCCTGCGCGAGGGCGCGACCGAGGATTTCGGTGGACAGGCCACGGGCCTTGTTGTCCATCTGAAGGGCGGTAATGCCGTTTTCGGTACCCGTTACCTTGAAGTCCATGTCGCCCAGGAAGTCTTCCAAGCCCTGGATGTCGGACAGGATGACGACGTCGTCGCCTTCCTTGATGAGACCCATGGCAATGCCGGAAACGGGAGCCGAGATGGGCACGCCGGCATCCATGAGTGCGAGCGTGGAACCGCAGGTGGAAGCCATGGAAGAGCTACCGTTGGATTCCAGGACCTCGCTGACTACGCGGATGGCGTAGGGGAAGGTGTCCTCGTCGGGCAGAACGGGCAGGAGGGCGCGTTCCGCCAGGGCGCCATGACCAACTTCGCGGCGCTTGGGGGCGCCCATGCGGCCAACTTCGCCCGTGCAGTACGGCGGGAAGTTGTACTGGTGCATGTAGCGCTTGCCCTCGGCGGGGTCGATGGTGTCGAGGCGCTGACCTTCGCGCAGCGTGCCAAGGGTGCACACGGAAAGGGCCTGCGTCTGGCCGCGTTGGAAAAGACCGGAACCGTGCACGCGGGGCAGATACCCGGGACGGATGTACAGCGGACGGATTTCCTTGGCGGTACGGCCATCGGCGCGCTCGCCCGTCTCGATGACCATGCGGCGCATGGCGCGCTTCTCGAGGGCCTTGCAAGCAGCGGCGATGTCGGAGCCCCAGGCAGCCTGCTCCTCTTCGGAGAAGTCGTTAGCCTTGATGGAGGCCTTCAGCTCTTCGACCTTGCCGATGCGGGAAAGCTTGTCGGCGTCATGCAGAGCGGCGCTCATCTCGTCGAAGTGGGCGTCGACGCGCTCGGCGATGGAGGGATCGGCCTGATGGACCGTGTACTCCAGCGGCTGGGGGTTAACCTTGTCGAGGAAACGCTGCTGAGCGGCGCAGAACTCCGCGATGGCCTTCTGGCCGAAGTTCATGGCGGCGAGCATGTCTTCCTCGCTGATTTCCTTGGCACCGGCTTCCACCATGGAGATGTAATCGGCCGTGCCGGCGATGGTGAGGTTGAGATCGCTCTCTTCCAGTTCGTCGTAAGAGGGGTTGCAGATGAAGTCGCCCGTTTCGGGGTTGCGGCCAACGCGCACGCAGGCAGCGGGGCCATCGAACGGGGCGCCACCCACGAGAAGCGCAGCGGAGGCGCCGTTCACGCAGATGCAGTCGGGGGCGTTATCGCCATCGACGACGAGCGTGGTTGCGACGATGTGCACTTCGTTCTTGAAGCCGTCGGGGAAACCCGGGCGGATGGGGCGGTCGATGAGACGAGCCGTGAGGGTGCCCTTGTCGCTGGCCTTGCCCTCGCGCTTCAGATAGCCACCGGGGATGCGGCCCACGGCGTACATCTTCTCCATGAAGTCGACCGTGAGGGGGAAGAAGTCGTAATCCTTCTCTTCCTTGCTCACGACAGCGGTGACCAGGCAGGTGGTATCACCCTGGGTAACCAGAACGGCACCCGTGGCCTGCTTGGCAAGTTCGCCGGTTTCAAAGCGATACTTCTTACCGTATAGCTCGAACTCTTCTACGATTTTTTCCATATTTCACTTTCTCTTCCCTCGCCTCCCTATGAGGCGAAGCTTCTTCGACGGGGCCTACCCCCGCCGCGAGCAACCGCGATACATTTCGCGGCCGACCGCAGTCACACGCGAACCTCATCCGTTCGGTTCGCGCCGAAGCCGCATATTGCGGCCTCGAAAAGCAAAAGCCCGCGAGATGCGGGCTTTATGCATTTACACGTTGTCGCGAATGCCGAGCTTCTTGATGAGCTCACGGTACTCGGTGATGTCGCGGTTCTTGATGTACTTCAGCAGACCGCGGCGCTTACCGATGAGCATCATGAGGCCACGACGAGAATGGTTGTCCTTCTTGTGGGTCTTCAGGTGCTCGGTGAGGTTGCGAATACGCTCGGAGAGGATAGCGACCTGCACTTCAGCAGAACCGGAATCGTTCTCGTTCTTACCGTATTCCTTCATGAGTTCGGCTACGCGCTCTTTGGAAATGCTCAGCTTATCAGCCATGCTTCCACCTTTCATTCCGCCCTTGCGGGCAACGTGTATTGATCTTTCCTCCGAGGACGCATGCAAGGTGGCGCGTGCGTGCTAAGGGGAAAGCCCTGCTAATGCAGCTTGTTCATTATACACATCCCAGGAATTGGCAGTAGCGCGGTATGGGAAAGCACCATTGACTGCACATAAGGGGCAGCGCCCCGCGAACGGCGCCCCGAAAAGGCGAACGGCTAGAACAATCCGCAGGTGAGCAAATAGTTCAACGACTTCAGGTTAACGCCCATATGCTCGCGGAACCACTGATGCGCAAAGTGGAGCACGGAAAAGGAGGCCTCGAGCGGAACGTCCGACGAGACGACGTGCGCGAAGGGCTGTCCCAACAACGCACGCACCCACAAGAGCGTGGAAGCCTCGATGCGCTGCGTCTGCACGTGAGCGCGACATTCGACGCATACGGATCCGCCCTCCTCGAAGGAGAAGTCACGCCATGCCCCATTTTCGAGCGACACCGCATTCCCGCAGGAGACGCACGTGGACACGCGCGGTCGAAAGCCGAGCATCGCGAAGAGCTTGACGAGGAACGCCGCGCAAAGAGCGGGAGCAGAGGACTCGTCACATTCGCAAAGCGCGTCAAGCGCGGCACAGGCCATATCAAACAAGCGCGCGACGGGCAGTTCGGGCTGACCGCATTTGGCCAGAGCATCGATGACAGGCGCGGCCGCGGCATTGAAGGCCACGTCTTCGCGCAGGCGCGTGTGCGAGCAAACGCATCGCGCCTCGGTGACGATGGGGAGCCCCTTGCCCTGCGCGAGGAGCACGTCGGCGACGCAGAAGTACTCGAGGCGCGAGGCAAACGTGTTGCCAGGCTTGCGCGCCCCGCGGGCGATTGCCTGGCCCAGCGAGCCATCTTCATGCAGGAACGAGAGGATGAGGTCGGTCTCGCGGAGCTTCGTCTTGCGCACCACGAGCACGCGGCATGCCTTGGTGGGGCTTGCCACTACATGCCTTCTCCGTAGCCGAAGCGCCTGATCTGGTTGAGGTCGCGGCGCCAGTTCTTGCGGACCTTCACGCGCAAGTCGAGGAACACGCGCGAACCGAGCATCTGCTCGAGGTCGGTGCGCGCCTCGCTGCCAATGGCCTTCAGGGCACGCCCGCCCTTGCCGATGATAATGCCCTTCTGGCTATCGCGCTCGACGTAGATGAGCGCGTAGATGCGCTCGAGGTTCTTGCGCTCGTCGTATTCCATTTCCTCGACGACGACGCCGATGGCATGGGGCACTTCGTCGTGGAAGGAGCGGAGGATCTTCTCGCGGATGAACTCGGCGATGAGCACCTCGGTGGGCTGGTCGGTCTCCATATCGGAGGGGAACCACTGGGGACCAGCGGGAAGGAGGCTGGAAGCCGTTTCCATGAACGCCTCTACCCCATCGCCCGTAACCGAGGAAACCTCGATGACGGCATCCCACGTGCCCAGCGCCTCGGCGGCAGCGCGCTGCTTGGCGATGGTCTCGGCATCGACCAGGTCGGTTTTGGTGATGACGAGGATCTTCTTCGCCTTCACGGCGGAAATCTGTCGAACGACCCATTCGTCGCCGCGGCCTGCGGGCTTCGACGCGTCGAGCAAAAACGCCACGGCATCGATACCGTCGAGCGCCTGAATGGCCGACTCGTTGAGCTCTTCGCCCAGCACGTCGTGCGGCTTATGCAGACCCGGGGTATCCACCAACACGAGCTGGTAATCGTCGCGCGTGACGACGGCGCGGAAACGATGGCGCGTGGTTTGCGCAGTATCGCTAGTGATGGCCACCTTCTTGCCCATGATGGCATTGATGAGCGTTGACTTGCCCGCGTTGGGGCGCCCGATGAGCGTGACGAACCCCGAGCGGAAATCTTCGGAGAATTCCATGGTTACCACCCTAGAAAGGTAAGAACATGCGGGACGAACACGATGCATCCCACGATGAAGGAAACGATAGAGAACACGTACACGGCGCCGGCAGCCATATCCTTGGCGGCCTTCGCCGTGGGGTGCAATTGCGGGCTTGCGAGGTCGACGGCATCTTCGATGGCGGAGTTAATGCACTCGCCGCCAACCACCAGCCCGCAGCAAATGAGAACGGCGCACCATTCCCACGGCTGAATCGAGAAAAGGAGCCCCAGAACAACCACCAAAACGGCGGCGGCGGTCTGCACGCGAATATTGAACCCCGTTCTATACGCCTCGATTACACCCTCGACGGCGTATTTGAACGACTTCGCGAATGGGGTTTTTCCCGCGCCGGGCTTCACGATCTATCCCGCCACGCCGCAAGAAGCTCGCGCTCGCGCGCTTCCATGACCTCGGCTTCCTCGTCGACGATATGATCGTAGCCACACAGGTGCAGGCAGCCATGCGTGATGAGGAGCTCGAGCTCTTCCTGGAACGTGGTGCCGTATTCCTGCGTCTGGCGCTTGCAGACATCGACGGCAATCACGATGTCGCCCAGCTCGTACGGAGCATCTTCGGGGGCGTCGACGTCGAATTCGTCATCGAGGTTATCGCATTCGAACGAGAGGACATCGGTGGGACCCTGCTTGCCGCGGTAGCCTTCGTTCAGGCGCGTCATTTCCTCGTCGTCGACGAAGCTGATGGACATTTCGGTGCTGGCAGGTTTCCCCTCAGCGGAAACAACGAACTCGGCGAGCTCGGCGATGGGCAGGCCCTCGACGTCTTCCTTGCCGTATTCGTAATTGACGGTGATTTCCATTCCTATCCTTCCCGATGCGCGGATTGCACCTGAGATACGTGGTTGGGAGCGCTTTCGGAAGAGGAGAGCGCACGTGCCTCCTCGGCACGATTATACGCGTCGACGATAGCGGATACGAGAGAATGACGCACAATATCTGTGCGGGAAAGCTCGCAGAACGCAATATCGGGTACATCAGACAGAATGCCGCGCACCTGGCGCAAGCCCGAAACGCCGCGCGGAAGATCGAGCTGGGTGATATCGCCCGTAACGACCATCTTCGACGCGAAGCCAAGACGCGTGAGGAACATCTTCATCTGCTGAGGCGTGGTGTTCTGCGCCTCGTCGAGCACGATGAAGCTGTTGTCGAGCGTACGACCGCGCATATACGCGAGCGGGACGATTTCGATGGTGCCGTCTTCCAAGTACGCCTGAGCGCGCGATGGGTCCATCATCTCGAAGAGCGCGTCGTAGAGCGGGCGGATATAGGGGTCGATCTTCTCGTTGAGCGTGCCGGGGAGGAATCCGAGGTTCTCGCCTGCTTCAACCACGGGGCGCGAGAGGATGACGCGGCTTACCTCGTGCTGACGCAGCGCGCGGATGGCCATCGCCATGGCAAGATACGTCTTGCCCGTACCCGCGGGGCCTATGCCAAACGTAATGGTGTTCTTGCGAATGGCGTCGACATAGCGCTTCTGACCGGCGGTTTTCGGACGAATGGAGCGCCCGCGATGCGAAAGCACCACGTCGTCGCGCAAGGCGCGCGGCGCGAACTCGCCCGTGCGCAGAAGCTCGATGGCATGCTGCACGTACGCGCGATTGGGCGTGCCGCCCTCGCGCACATACGAAAAGAGGTCGGTGAACAGCGAGGATACGGAATCCACTTCAACTTGCTCACCCGAAATGCGCACGGTGTTCCCGCGCACGAGGATGCTCGCATGATACGCGTCCTCGATGAAGCGCAGAAGCTCGTCTTGCGGACCCACGACCTTGGCCATGTCCACCGTATCGGGGGCGGTTAGCGAAACGCTCGTTTCCATGTCTGTCATACGCTGAATACACCATTCTCGTCGACGGTTTTCAATTCACAGGATACTAGACCGCTATCGGGAAAACGGTCGTCAAGCGCAACCTGATAGTACGATTCCGTGGTTCCCAGGCCGTTCTGCTCGATAAGCACGAGCTCGCTCTTCCCCAAGCGCGCACGGGCCTGCTCAAGGCGCAGCTCGTCGCCCAGGCGAGCGAGCTCATCGGCGCGCTGGGCAACGATATGGGGGTCTACCTGGTCGGCGCGCTCGGCCGCGGGAGTGCCCACGCGACGCGAATAGCGGAAGACGTGAATCTTGCTGAACGCGCACAGGCGCGCCATGCGAAGCGTCTCCTGGAAGTCCTCGTCGGTTTCGCCCGGGAAGCCCACGATGATGTCGGTGGAAAGCGACAAATCGGGGATGATTTCGCGCGAACGATTCACGATATCGAGGAAGCGCTCGGCGGAATACGGGCGTGCCATTTCGCGCAGGACGCGCGTGCTGCCCGACTGCAGGGGCAAATGCAGATGGCGGCACACCATTCCATCGGCTTCCGCGATGCTATCCAGCAATTCGTCGGTGATGTCACGCGGCTCGACGCTGGAAATGCGAATGCGCGCCTGAGGAACTTCCCTGCGAAGGGTACGCACCACGTCGGAGAGACGCGCGTCGCCATCGCGATAGGCGCCCAGGTTAATGCCCGTAAGGACGAGCTCGCGCGCGCCCGCGGCAACGAGCTCGCGCGCTTCTCGCACGCAATCGGCCAGGGGAACCGAGACGGACCTGCCGCGCGCCACGTGCACGATGCAGTAGGTGCAGGCATTGTTGCAGCCATCCTGGATCTTCAGCCCCACGCGCGATGGGAAGCCATCTCCGAAGCGCACGTCCGACGATGCGGGAACAACGGATTCGCGCGACAAGCCACAGCATTCAAGGCACACATCGACGACTTGCGTCTTCGGAACGACGATGACGCGCTCGCTCATGCTGGTGAACTCGTCCGCGTCGATAGCCGCAGCACACCCCGTAACCAGCACATTGGCCTGGGGATAATCGCGTAATTCGCGGCGCACGGCCTTGCGCGTCTTCTTTTCGGCCTCGCCCGTGACCGTGCAGGTGTTCACGATGACGCAATCGGGGTCGTCATCGGCGACGGAGAAGCCCAGCGAAAGGAGGTCGGCCGCAAAGGCGTCGGACTCGACGCGATTTACCTTGCAGCCCAAATTGACGATGCGGGCCCTCATCGAAGACCGCCCAGTTCGTATATGACGAGCGCAGGCGCGACGATGCCCGCGGTTTCGGTGCGCAGGATGCTCGAGCCAAGCGTGACGGTGCTCGCACATGCATTGAACTCGTGAAAGGCCCGTACTTCCGCCTCGGTGAGCCCACCCTCGGGACCCACGACGACGGCCACGCGCGCATCGGCGGGAATGCAGGCGTTATGGGCAAGCCCGCGTTCGATCGCCTGCTTGATGCCGCCTTCGCGCGCCTCTTCCCAGCAAACGATGACCGCCGTGGCGCCCAACAGGGCTTCAGCCGCAGCCTTCACGGTTGCGGGCTCGTGTATTTCGGGAATGCGCATCTGGCCCGACTGCATGGCAGCGCTCTTCGCGATGGAACGCCAGCGCGCAAGACGCTTGCCCTCCTTCTTCGCGTCGAGCTTCACGACGCTTCGATCGCAGATGAGGGGCACGAACGCGGAAACGCCGATTTCGGTGGCGTGGCGGATGACGGTCTCCATCTTGTCGGCCTTGGCGAGCCCCTGCAAAAGAACGACCTCGGGGCCAGCCGAGGGAGCATGTTCGTGAGAGGCTATGCGCACCATGAGGCCATCGGACGCATCGGTGATCTCGCACTCGAAGTAGTCGCTCGTAGCGTCGATTACCGCAATATGCTCGCCAGGCGCCAGGCGAAGCACGCGCGCATGCTTCGCATCCTCGGCGGAGAGGCGCAGCGGGAACACCTCTTCGGTTTCAGCAGAGAGAACCTGGTCATCCAGGAAAAACCGGGGCAGACTCATGGCATCCTAGTTGAAAGCGTCTTTGATCTTCTGGAAGCGCGTACGCTCTTCGGCGTACTCCTCGCCCATTTCCTTCGCCAGCTCTTCCAGCAGCTCGCGCTCGCGCTTGGAGAGCTTCTTGGGAACCACGACACTGACATGCACGAACAGGTCGCCACGCGCATCGCTCTTGAAGCGGGGCATGCCGAAGCCACGCACGCGCACCACTTGTTCGTTCTGGCAGCCGGCGGGAATGGAAACGGACACCGTTTCGTCAGGCATGATGCCCTCGACTTCGATATCGGCGCCCAGGCACGCCTGCACGACCGACACGTTCACCCTGGTGTGGAGGTTATCGCCGTCGCGCTGGAAGAAATCATGCGGCATCACGCGGCACGTGACGATGAGATCGCCCGAAGCGGCGCCGCGCATGCCAGCCTCGCCGTATCCGGAAAGACGCAGCTGCTGGCCGTCGCGAATGCCCACGGGCACTTCCACGGAAACGTGCTGGCGGTCGGGCACGCGACCCTGGCCATCGCACTCGGTGCAGGGGTTTTCAATGGTCTGGCCCGTGCCACCGCACTTGGGGCACGTGGTGGCCGTTTGCATGTCGCCCAAGAAGGTACGCTGCACGGTGACGACGCGACCCTGGCCATGGCATTCGGGGCAGGTTACTTCCTTGCCGTCTTCGCCCAGGCCACTGCCGCCGCATTCGGGACACGGAGCAAGGCGGTCGTAGATGATTTCCTTCTTGACGCCCGTGGCAACTTCCTCGAGCGTGAGGCGCAGGCCCACGCCCATGTCGCGACCCTCGCGACGCACGCGTGCGCCACCGCCGCCCATGCCGCCCCCGAAGAAGCTGCTGAACAGGTCGCCCATGCCAAAGCCGCCGCCGAAGATATCGTCGAAATCGACGTAGGGCTGGCCGCCGCCGCTGGCACCGGGGATGGTTCCGAAACGGTCGTACTGAGCGCGCTTGTTGGCGTCGGAGAGGATGTCATACGCCTCGTTCAGTTCCTTGAACTGGTCTTCGGCGTCTTCGGCCTTGTTGACGTCGGGGTGAAGCTGGCGGGCCTTCCGACGAAAAGCCTTCTTAATCTCATCGTCCTTCGCCGTCTTCTCGACGCCGAGTACCTCGTAGAGATCCCTTGCCATACAGCTAATGCCTTTCCTTTCTATACGCCCGGAGGCGCGGTAACACTATTCATCGCCCAAGGCGCGGCGCGCGACGTTGACCGCGCGTATGACCTGGGCGTAGTCCATTCTCGTTGGGCCGATGACGGCAACGACGCCCTCGCTCGCCCCGCGGCCGTAGCGGCCTGCGATGACCGAAACGCCCGAAAGCTGCGAGGATGCGTTTTCGTGCCCGATGCGCACCGACGTGGAATCGGCCGGCGAATCCTTCAGAATCTGCATGAGCACGGTATCGTCTTCCAGAACCTCGAGCACGGGCATGAGGTTCTGCGCGCGTTCGAACTCCGGTTGCCTGACCATCGTGGAAAGCCCCAGGCTGCGCGCGTGGCCGCTATCGCCTTCGCGCAGGCAGGCGAGCACTTCCTCGAAGAGCACCGACACGAGCGGGTCGCGCAGGATTTCAGCGGCCTCCTCGTTGAAATCGTCGCTGATTTCATCGAGCCCCTTGCCCGCGAACACGCGGTTGAGGGCGTTCTGAGCAGAAGCCAAATCGCCCGTGTCGATAGGGTCGACGAAATCGATATGCCTGTTCAGCACCTGACCGTCTTCCGTTACCACAATCGCGAGCACGCGATTTGACGACAGCGACACGAACGTGACCTGCTTGATATCGAGACGCAGCGTGCTAGGCGGAAGCACGATGGTGAGGTTGTTGGTGAAACGCGCCAGCGCCGACGTGGTCTTCTCGATAAGGTCGTCGAGCTCGGAGGCGCTTTCGCGCAGATTATCGGCAGCTCGGCGAGCGTCCTCGTCGAGCCCCTCATCGGCGAACTGCGTCTTCAGCAGATCATCGACGAAGGAACGGTAGCCGAAATCGGTGGGAATGCGACCAGCCGACGTATGCGGCTGCGTGATGTAGCCGTCGTCTTCAAGCACGGAGAGCTCGTTGCGCACCGTGGCAGAGCTGACGCCGAGATTGTAATTTTGAACGAGCGTACGCGAACCAACGGGCAATGCATGGGAAACGTATTCCTCGATGAGCGCAGCTAAAACGCGCTGTCGCCTATCCGAAAGCATGGCCCTCCTTTCGCGTAATCGCCATTCTAAAAAGCCCACCTACCGGCGGGCCGTACAATACCTCGTGAGCATTCTAGCAGCCGCGCCCTTCAAGTGCTAAAACGACACCAATCTGTCACAGTGAACCCACGTGAGAAAACGAAAAGCGTCCGAAGCGCAACCCGGCGTTTACGCACGGGTAACCACGGCTACGGCGCGACGTCGAAAATGGCACCGTAGAGCTCGTTGCCGCAAAGCCAACCACGTTCGGTGGGCGTCCAGCGTCCGTTCGCGTGATTCACGAGCCCGCTCTGCACGAGCGACTCCATCACAGCGCGCAACTCGGGCGCGAGCTCGCATGCATGCGCAAGGGTTTCTTCGGAAACGCCCCTGCTCATGCGCATGCCGAGCATGACGTCCTCGACGCGCATCTGGCGCGCATTCAGATCGTCGGTAACGACGCCGTCCTGCTTGCGCATGCGACGCTGCGAATCCTGCATCATGCTGGCCGCCGAAGGGCCGATGCCCAGATAGGGCTTGCCCGTCCAATACGCCGTATTATGGCGGCTCTGGAACCCGGGCTTCGCGTAATTTGCCACCTCGTAGCGCTCGAAGCCCGCCTCGGCAAGCATGCTCGAGGCGATGCTCATGTGCGTCGCCTCCACATCATCATCAGGCATGGGCATGGCGTCACGCGAAACGAGCTCGTCAAAGGGCGTGCCTGGCTCGATGGCGAGCGGATAGACGCTTACGTGCGTTACGCCCAGCTCGATGGCCTCGCGCACGCTTTCGCGGAAGCTCTCCTCGCTCTGGCCGGGAATGCCGCACATCAAATCGATGCTCACGTTCTGGAAGCGACCATGGGCCATGTTCACGGCTTCGCGCGCCGCATTCGCATCGTGAACGCGCCCCAGAATGCGCAGCACGTCGTCGTCGAAGCTCTGCACGCCAATGGAAAGGCGATTCACGCCAAGCGCCCACATGTCGTTCACCATGCGCTCGCTCAGGCTATCAGGATTGGCCTCCATCGTGCATTCCACCTGATCGGTAAGGTGCATCGACAGGCCGAGGATGTACATGATTTCGGTGAGGGGGCCCAAGCCGATGAACGAGGGCGTTCCCCCACCCAAATAGACGGTCTCGATTTCGGAAAGGAGCCCCTGCTTCCCCGCGCGGCGAATTTCCATTACCGTCGCGTCGACGTACTCGCGGATGAGCGGAGACGTGGCGGGCACGGCCTGCGTAGCGAAATCGCAGTAGCGACAACGCTGCTTGCAGAAGGGTACGTGAATGTAGAGCGCCTTATACGGATCGTGCATCTAGCACTCCCGCAAGTGCCGTTCGAGCTGGTCGAACGCACGGTCGTATTCCTCGATGGTGGAGCATGCATTCAACATGCCACGCGCAGCAGAGGCACCGTCGAGACCCTTGCAATACCAGCTGCCCATCTTGCGCATGCGCACCAGGGCACGTGGCTCCCACTCGTAGAGCAAATGCGCATGGCGGCGCGCCATGGCAACGCGTTCGGCTGGCGTGGGCGGAATGGGCGCTTCGCGCCCCTCGAGGGCTGCGCGGATATCGGCGAACACCCAGGGATTGCCCCGGGCAGCGCGCGCTACGAGCACGGCTTCGCAACCCGTTTGCTCCATCACGGCGAGCGCATCGGCTCCCGATGCGATATCGCCATTGCCCACCACGGGAATGGAAACGGCTTCGACCACGCGGGCAATAACGCCCCAATCGGCATCGCCACGATACATTTGCGCAGCGTATCGGCCATGCACGGTAACGGCGCTCGCGCCCGCCTGCTCCATGCGACGGGCGAATTCGGGAGCGCTTTCGCAGTCGAGGTTATAGCCCCTGCGGAACTTCACGGTAACGGGAACGCTCGATGCGGAAACGACCGCTTCCACGATGCGCTGCGCGAGCAGGGGGTCCTTCATGAGCGCGCTGCCATCGCCCTTGGTAACGAGCTTGCGAACGGGGCAACCCATGTTGATGTCGATGACGGCGAGCTTCTCCCCCACCGTCTCGCACAAGCGCGAGGCCTGGGACGCCATGACGTCGGGCTCGTGGCCGAAAATCTGAACGCCGACGATATCCTCGTTGGGCGCAAGCTCTAGCAGGTCTTCCGTGCGCTCGTTGCCATACGAAAGACCCTTCGCGCTCACCATCTCGGTGAACGTGAGCTGGGCGCCCTGCTCGATGCAGAGCTGGCGCATAACGCGGTCGCTCACACCCGCCAGGGGCGCAAGCATCACGCGGTGATCTTGCAAAAAGGAACGGTAATCGTGCATGGACGCTCGCCGCTACATGCTGCCCAACGCACTGGTTACGCCAAGCATCAGGAACACGACGAGGACGAACGCCACAACGAGCACGCCAGCGCACCCGAGCACGATGGCAAGCTTGCTGCCACCGCTCATACCCTGCTTCAGCTGGGCGTTCTTCTTCTCGTCGAACGGATCGTCGAGCCAATCGTATTGTTCGGAGCGCGCCATTAGTCATCCACCTTCAGAATCGCCATGAATGCCTCTTGCGGCACTTCAACGCTGCCAATATTCTTCATGCGCTTCTTGCCGCGCTTCTGCGCTTCCAGAAGCTTGCGCTTGCGGCTGATGTCGCCGCCATAGCACTTCGCAAGAACGTCCTTGCGCTTCGCCTTAACCGTTTGGCGAGCCAGAACACGCCCGCCCACAGCTGCTTGGATGGGCACCTCGAACATCTGGCGCGGAATGATTTCCTTGAGCTTCTCGCAGAGCACCTTGCCGCGGTCGTACGCCTTGTCGCGATGCACGATGAACGACAGCGCGTCGATGGGCTTGCCGGAAAGCAGGATGTCGAGCTTCACCAGACGACTGGGCTTGTAGCCATCGAACTCATAGTCGAGCGAGGCGTAGCCCTTCGTGTTGCTCTTCAGCTTGTCGAAGTAATCGAGGATGAGCTCGGAAAGCGGGAGCTCCCAGATCATCTCGACCGTTTGCTGCGACAGGTAGTTCATGGTGACGAACGTGCCGCGGCGCGCGACCGTGAGGTCCATGACCGCGCCCACGTAATCGGGCGGAATGAGGATCTTCGCCTTCAGGTAGGGCTCCTCGATATGCTCGATTTCGCCCGGGTCAGGCATATCCTGCGGCGAATGCAGGCTGATCATCTCGCCATTCGTCTTGTACACGTGGTATTCCACGCTGGGAGCCGTGGCCAGAAGGTCGAGGTCGAATTCGCGCTCGAGGCGCTCCTTCACCACCTCCATATGCAGAAGGCCCAGGAAGCCAACGCGGAAGCCGAAGCCGAGTGCGTGGCTCGTTTCAGGTTCGTAGCGCAGGGCCGGGTCGTTCAACGAGAGCTTGTCGAGCGCATCGCGCAGGTCGGGATACTGGTCGCTGTCGATGGGGAACATGCCCGTGTACACCATGGGCTTCGCGTCGCGATAGCCGGGCAGGGGCTCTTCCACGCCACCAGTTGCCAACGTTACCGTATCGCCCACCTTCACCATGGAAGTGTCTTTCAAGCCCGTGACCAGGTACCCTACCTCGCCAACGGAAAGCGAATCAGCGGCAACTTCCGCAGGACGGCGCACGCCAACTTCTTCCACGTGCGTGGTTGCGCCCGTGGCCATCATGCGGATGCGCTCGCCCTTGCGCATGGTGCCGTCGACGATGCGCACCAGGGCCACAACGCCGCGATAGGCATCGAAGTACGAGTCGAAGATGAGAGCGCGCAGCGGCGCATTCGGGTCGCCCTGCGGCGCGGGGATGTTGTACACCACCGATTCCAGCAGGTCATGCACGCCGATGCCCGTTTTGCCACTAGCGAGAACCGCATCGTCGGCGGGAATGGCCAACGCGTCTTCGATTTCCTCGCGCACGCGTTCGGGCTCGGCGGAGGGCAGGTCGATCTTGTTGATGAGCGGAATGATTTCCAGATTGGCGTTCATGGCCATCATGGCATTCGCGACCGTCTGCGCTTCCACGCCCTGCGTGGCGTCGACCACGAGAACCGCGCCCTCGCATGCAGCCAGGCTTCGCGAGACCTCGTATGTAAAGTCGACGTGACCTGGGGTATCAATAAGGTTGAAATGGTATACCTGACCGTCGTCGGCCGTGTAATCGACACGAACCGCCTGGCTTTTGATGGTGATACCGCGTTCGCGCTCGATATCCATGGAATCGAGCAGCTGCTCCTGCATGTCGCGCTGAGCCACCGTGCCCGTCATTTCCAGAATGCGGTCGGAAATGGTGGACTTGCCGTGGTCGATATGCGCGATGATGCTGAAGTTTCGTATGTAATTAGGATCTATGCTCATGCATAGAACTATAGCGTAATCGACGCCGATTCGGATTCGTCGGAGCTTACAACCACGATTTGACCAACAGACGAATCGCCGTTGTCGAGGCAGATGGCCCACACGCCATCGTCGAGCGAAAGCGTGGCGGAGCCGCCCGCAACGCTTTCGGTATGGTCGAGAATGGGCGTGTACGCGGTACCATCGGACGAGGTAAACAGCGGAGTGCAGATGGAAACCTTATCGGCCTTCGTGTTCACCGTCACCGTGTTGTTCGAGCGCACGGCATCGTTATGGGCGGTGGTTCCGTAGGTGGTCTTTTCCCCATGGCACGTGGTGCACGTTTGATTGGGGGAAACGATCTGGTGCCCCCGGGAGCCGCAACCACCCAGGAACAGGGCGCACATGAGCGCGGCCGCGCTAAGGCACGCGAATAGCGTCGCGCTGCGGAAAGAGAACGTCGTATGGTGTGTAATTGTGGATTTGCGCACGTTCAGCCTCATGTGTCCCCTCTTCTCTATTACTATAACCGTGGTCGGAGCGCAGATACTACGTCCAGCCGTGCTTGCAACGAATGTACCACGTTCGATGAATACAAGCATTAACCAGAATTCAGTTAATGTGAGTATTTTGGTCGCTTAGAGGTACCCAATGCACATGGATTGTGCTACGATTTCAAAGTTTTCGTTTGAAACATTTGGTATTAACGGAGGATACAGACGTGGCGAACATCAAAAGCCAGAAGAAGCGAATCATTACCAACGAGAAGGCTCGTATGCGCAATCGCGCTGTCCGTTCCGAGCTGAAGACCGCAACCCGCGCCGTCAAGGACGCCGTTGCTGCGCAGGACGGCCCCAAGGCCCTCGAAGCTGCTCATTACGCTTGCAAGCTGATGGACCGCGCCGCTTCCAAGGGTGTTATCCACAAGAACCAGGCTTCCAACCGCAAGAGCGGCATCATGAAGCTCGCTAACACGGTTGCCACCGAAGAGGACCGCAAGAACTACAAGGCCCCCGAAAAGAAGGCTCCCGTAGCCAAGGGCGGCACGAAGAAGGCTGCTGCCAAGGCTGCCAAGATTGCCGCTCTGGAAGAGGCCGCCAAGGTCAAGGAAAAGAACCGCAAGGCCACCCAGAAGGCTGAAGCTGAAGCCGCCAAGAAGAAGGCCGAAGCTGCTGCCGCTGAAGCTGCCGCCGAAGCCGAAGAGTCCGCCGAATAAGGTATACTCTTTTCGAACGGATTCGTTCGCATATCAAGTGGGAAGAGCCGCTCATTCGAGCGGCTCTTCTGTATTACTGGGCTTGTTTCGCGTGCTACGCGACTTACTTGGATCGGGTCACAACCGAAATGACCCAGTTCTGGAAGACCGTTTCCGCATCGGAACCGCTCTTCATGGCGGCTTCGGCATCGCGCGCGCCAATGAGAGCCTGATGCAATTCCTCGCTGGTGAAGCTGCGCGCCCACATGGCATGACGCTTAACGCGCCAAGCGGGAGCATGGAGCACGCCAGGAAGGTCGTTGATGCGCCCACGCTGCAGAAGAGCGCGCGCGATCATGAGCTCGCGGATGCGCGTGGTGCACATCGACATGAGCGCGAAGGGCGTCATGCTATCCAGTCGCGAGCGCACGAGCAGGCACTTCTTCAGGTTGCGCTCGGAAAACGCGTCGGTGAAATCCCACGGCTTCATTTCCGCCGTGCGGCTGACCATGTTCAGGACTTCGGTTTCGTTGATGGGGTCGCTTCCGCGGTGAGCGAGCGCGAGCTTCTGAATTTGCGAATCGAGCTGCACGGTATTGTCACCCACAAGGTCGACCAACGTGGTGGCAGCCGCCTGCGTGACGGTGACGCCATGCGAGGTGGCCATGGCACGCACCTTGTTGGGAAGCTCCGCGTGCTTGGGCGGAGTGCAATCGATTACCGCCTGCTTGCCTACCTTGGCGGCAGCCTTGTACAGGCGCGTGTTCTTTGCCAAGCCAGTGGATACGAGGCAGAGCACCGTGGTAGCCGAGGGCTCGCCAAGATACTGCACGAGCGCTTCTTGGTCGGCCTTCTTGAGCTTTTCGACGGCGGTAACGAGCACCATGCGAACGTTGCTGGCGAAGGGAAGCGTGTTGCATGCGGCCACGATGGATTCGCCCGTGTCGCTCTCGCCCGAGAACGTATCGGAGTTGAACTCGAGGTCGCCTTCCTTTGCGACGCGCTGACGCAAGCGCTTGACGACCGTCTCGCGCTTCAGATCGTCGGCGCCGGTAACCAGGTATGCGGGGAGAAGCCCCTGTTCGCTTTTAGTAGTCATGCGTCTATTCTAACCGTTCGGGCGAACGGCGATGCCCGAGGGCGTTACATCACACACAACATCTGAGTCGACATCGGTGCGGAAGACGGCAGCGCCACACCCTTGCAACAACTCAAGGGCATCGGGCGTTGGATGCCCATAGCGATTCCCCTCGCCCACGCTGATGAGGGCGATTTCGGGAGAAAGCGTTCGCAGTAGCGCCTCGCTCATGCCCACGCGCGATCCATGATGCGGAACCTTGAGAATGTCGACATCGCAAAGCTCCCCTGCTTCGTTCAGCGGTTCAAGCACCTCGCTTTCCGCGTCACCCGTGAACAGGGCGCGCGCATCGACGACCCCATCGGAGTTCGCATCGCACGTTACGGCGCATACAAGGCTGTCGGCATTTCCTCCTTCGCAGGCAAATGAAGCGGGCGACACTATGCGAAGCGCAAAGTGGCCGATAGAGACCTCATCGCCGCATGCAAGCGCCGTAACGCGCGTGCCGCCGATAGCCTGCATGAGCTTCGCGCAATTACCGGAAGGACAGGTAGGCAGATCCGCCGCCACGCACACCGTGCCAACGGGCACGGACTGCACTATCGCGGGAAGCGAACCGCAATGGTCGTCGTCAGCGTGAGTGATGAGCACGGCGTCAAGCGAGCGTATGCCATGCCGCGCAAGCCCCGCCAGCACCTGCGTATCATGCGTGCCCGTATCGATGAGCATTGCATGAGAACCGCTGCGCAGCACAAATGCATCGCCCTGCCCCACGTCGAGCATCACGATTTCGTCGCCATGCAGCCAAGCTGGCAGAAACAGAAACGCACAGAGCGAAACCACGCCTAACCCGAAGGCAGCACGCGCACGCCGAGGTGTTGGGTTAGGCCAAGCGATATACAGCACGACAACGGCAATGAACGCACATGTGAGCAAGATGGGAGCATCGCCCGATGCGGGCACGCATGCGAAGGGAATGCACGAGCACAGACGCACGAAGAAGGCGATAGCCTGCGCGAAGAGGCAAACCAATCCAAGCAGGGGCGCTCCGGCAGCCGGAGCGAATACCGCCAAGCTCGCCATGCAAAGCCCACCGCCACACAACGCCCCAAACAGCGGCCCCACAAGGGCGTTCGCGATAGGCGACACCAAAGAAAGCTGCGCGAACAGCGAAGCCGTAAGGGGAATGGTAAATACGTTCGCCGATAGCGTAAGCGAAACGACATCGGCAAGCGCACGAACCCTACCCCGCAACAGCGCGGATACCCACAACGACATGTAGCGCGCGAATAGCACGATGCCCAACGTCGCAAGCGTGGAAAGGCAGAACGACACCTGCGTTGCAACCGTTGGGTCGAACGAAATCATGACGATGATGCAGAGTGCCAATGCCACCTGCGACGCGCCACGGCGTTTGGCAACGTACGACAAGATCATCGCCGAAGACATGAACATGGCGCGCACCGCCGAAAGAGGCACGCCCGTGAACACGACATACGCAACCATAAAGGCCAGCGAGGCAACCACGACGGCGCCCTTCCCCACGCGAAGGCGCTTGAACGCATAGAGCAGCAACGCCATGAGAATAGAGAGATGCGAACCCGAAACGGCCACGATGTGCGCGAGGCCACACGCTTTTACGCAGCCATACAAATCGCCCGATTGCAGCCCATCGCGTTCCCCCAACACGATGGCGCTTACAAGCGCCTTGCCATCGGACGCTTCTTCGCCAATGCAGTCGCGAATGGCGCATGCGCAGCTCGCGCGAAAGGACGAGATAGCCGACACCACGCCCGGCACCTCGAGCTGCTCGACCGATGAAGCCGCAAGCACGCCAACAACCCCCTTGCGCCTAAGCTGCTCAAGCGATTTTTCCGAAGGAGGCTTCACCTTGCCGCGAACGCGTACGACATCCCAGCAGCGAAGCGCACAACCCGACGGAACGGAAAGGCGGATGCGCACGCGCGAACCAGAAGGCAGTAGCACTTCGCCCGTGGCCGAATCCGAGAACTGGCCCTCGATGGCATCCCCCGTGATTCGCACCACATGTTCGCTCGCCGTAAGGGATTCGACTTCCGAAAGGCTCGCATCGTAGGCAACCGACTGACCCGCGAACAACAAGCAGGCCAACCCCGCGCCCACGCAACAGAGCGCGAAGCGTCGCGCAATGCCGAAGAGCATCATGGCAATCGAACAGACGAGCACGATGGCCCCTGCAGCAAGCAGAACGTTCAGCGCACCACCCGCGGACCCAACATACGCTTGCAGCGCAGCAAGCGTTCCCCACAATGGCAGCGCCACAAGAAGCAACGCCTGTATCGCCGGACGCTCGGGCGCCCGCTGCGGTTCGTCACACGCAAATGCTGTCTGCAAGAGAGGCATACTTTTTATCACCGATGCCCGTTACGCGCTTCAAGTCTTCCTTAGTCTTGAACGGACCGTTCTCTTCCCTGTCGGCAATGATTTTCTTCGCCGTGGACGCCCCCACGCCCGATAAGCTCTCAAGCTCCGCCTGCGTGGCCGTATTGATATTCACCAACCCCGAAGAGGCCCCAGGCGAAGATGCGGCAGACGGCGCGGCAGGCGCGGGCAGAGTGGCATCGTTGGACGGAACGAGGAGCTGCTCGCCATCGGAGACGACACGAGCAAGATTAAGCGCACTCGTATTCGCGTCCTCCGTGAAACCACCTGCCGCATCGATGCAAGCCGCCACACGCGTTCCATCAGGAAAATCGTACACGCCCGGACTTGCCACGCACCCCGAAACGTACACGACGACGCGCGCAGGCTCGGGCGGAGCATCCTGGGAAGCCGCATTATCGGGCGAGGACTGAACCCCCGATGACGAGCCCGCCACCACGGTAAACGGGTCGCCCGCCATCGCAAGCGCAACGTTATGCACGGCAAGCCCAACCACCACCAGAACAAGTGCGACAATGCCCACGAGCACGGGAATGCTGCATTCCCCCACATGGAGCTTCTGGACAATACGATTCGAGGGATCGATGAAGGGCATAGCGCACCGCCTTTCTGGTTCGCGTCTACCCTACCCATCCGCGCTAACGAAGCGAGCGCAAAAAAGTCGCGCCACTCTCGCACGAGAATGACGCGACGGTCGCACGATCTATGCAGCGCAGACTACTTGCGGCGCTTCTTATACGACGGACACGCGTAATCGTGAATCTCCACGCCTTCCAGAATGGACTCGATCCACTCATCGAGGGGAAACGCCTCTTCGGCAGCAAGCGCGTCTTCCAGCTTCGCATGCGTTTCGGGATTGCGCGGCATGAAGAGCGTGCAGCAATCGGGCGCATCCTGGCTGGAAATCTCGAACGAGCCGAGCTTCTGGGCATCGGCGATAATCTCCTGCTTGTCGCTGCCGATAAGCGGACGGAACACGGGCATGTTTACCGCGGCATCGGTGACGAAGATGTTGTCGATGGTCTGACTGGCCACCTGACCAAGGCTTTCGCCCGTGGCGATGGCCTTGGCACCTTCCTTCTGGGCAATGCGCTCGGCAACCTTGAACATAAGGCGGCGATACAGGATGACGCGCAGCTCGGGCGGGGCAATGAGAGAGATCTCGCGCTGGTAATCGCCAAACGGGACGATGTAGCAGCGCGCGATGCAACCCGTGCGCTCGAGCACGTGACAGATGTCGTCGACCAAGAATTCGCTCGTGGAAGACGTCTGCGGACGACCGCTGAAATGGACCGCAATGGGGATGGCGCCACGACGCGCCATGCGCCACGTTGCCACGGGCGAATCGATGCCGCTCGAGAGCATGGTAATCACGCGACCGCTGGCACCCACGGGCAGGCCACCCACGCCGCGCACGGAGCGAGCGTAAACGTAGGCATTGCCCTGGATAACCTCGACGCCCACCTTCACGTCGGGATCCTTCATCTTCACAGTCTTCTCGGGGAAATGCTCGCACAGATACGAGCCCACGAGCTGGTTCATTTCCATGGAGGAAATCGCGAAGTCGGTATGGTTGCGACGCGCGGCCACCTTGAAGCTCTGGAACGCGCCCACTTCGGCAAGCGCCATGCGCGCGGCTTCGTTCATGATCTCGATTTCGCGGTCGCACTTATAACCACACGACACGCGCGCAACGCCGGGAACGCCCGCGATGGCATCTTCCATCTTGCAGGCGGTTTCGTAATCGGTGCCTTCCTTGATGAACACGCACAGACGGCCCGAAATGCGGCGAATCGTGACGAGGGGATACCCCGCGAGCAGCGCTTCGATATTCTTGAGCAGGCGATTTTCGAACGACGTGCGATTATGGCCCTTCAAGCCAATTTCGTGATAATGCACGAGGCAGATGCGTTGCAGTTCCATGGTGACCTTCCGAGTAAATAATGCGCAAAAGGCGCCCGCGTGCTTCATCGTGAAGCAAGCGGGCGCCAGAAGTGGCTATACCCTAGCAATTAATGCGTCTTGGCGTCGATCGTGCCGGGGTCGAACGACACGTCTTCCTTGGCGATTTCGCCAAACGCAATGGAGAGGGGCTTCTTGTTGGAAGCGCGCGCGATTTCAACGGCGGTCTGCAGCTGAATAGCGCGTTCGCGCTGGCCGCGAAGCATATCGTTGATGTCGTGGGCGCGATGCGAAGCAACGGCGCACAGCAGGAAGCGGTCGTTTTCCGTTTCCTCGAGCAGTTTGTCGATCTTAGGTTCGATAAGACTCATTCGTACTATCCTTTGTAATCACCGGTTGCCTGATCCTCGATATACGAGACAAGCTGTTGCGTGGCCTCTTCGAGGTTGTCATTTACAACCGTGTAATCATACTTCATTTTTTGCTGAAGCTCCACCTGTGCGACCTTCATTCGCGCATCAATCACATCTTCCGACTCGGTTCCGCGCCCGCGGAGCCTCTCGAGAAGGATTTCCATAGAAGGCGGTTCGATGAAGACCAGATGGCACGAAGGGAATTTCTCCTTCACCTGGAAACCGCCCTGAACGTCGATTTCCAAGATGACCTGATCGCCTGCGGCGATATGCTCCTCCACGCTTGCACGCGGGGTGCCGTACTTCGCCGTGTGAACGTTTGCCCATTCCAGGAAGCCATCCTGTGATACGAGGTCTTCGAATTGACCATCGGTCATAAAGAAATAGTGGACGCCATCGACCTCGCCCTCGCGCGGTGCGCGCGTGGTAGCAGAAACGGATACCCACGCATCGGGTACCCGCTCAAGCAACCGGGCCACCAGGGTGCCTTTGCCTGCACCCGATGGCCCGGATATGACGTACAGATTGCCCTGGCGCGCCACTAGGCCAGGCGCTCCAGCAGAGCAGCTTCCTGACGCTCGCCCAGACCGCGCAGACGGCGGCTTTCGGCGATGTGAAGCTCGTTCATTACCTTTTCGGCCTTGGCCTTGCCATAACCGGGAAGCGTTTCGATGAGCGTGGAAACCTTCATGCGGCCGATTACCGGATCGTCCTTCTGCTTGAGGACGTCGGCCAGCGTGAGTTCACCAGATTTAAGCTGATCGCGGACCTCCGCGCGCTTGATACGAGCAGCCTTTGCCTTCTCGAGAGCGGCCTTGCGCTCTTCTGGGGTGAGCTGAGGAATTGCCATCTTCAGATCTCCTTGTCTCGCTTTAGGTTATGCACATTTCGTGCCGTTGTTGCTTATCCTAATACAAAACAATGGCTATGAACAGCATTTTTAGCATATTGCTCGCCCAAGCGACCGCTGGGCGAGCAATATCAACCGCAGAATCTGTGGATTTTACGCCTCGTCGAGTTCGGAAACGATGCGCTCGAACGCGGCGACGGGGTCGTCGGCCTCGGTAATGGGACGGCCGATGACCAGGTGCGATGCTCCATTTTCGAAGGCCATGGCAGGGGTGGTGACACGCGACTGGTCGCCCTTGGAAGCCCAGGTGGGACGCACGCCAGGCGTGACGATGAATGCATCGGGACCAAGGAGCTCGCGCAGCACGGGAGCCTCGAGCGGCGATGCCACAACGCCCGAAAGACCGGCTTCCTTGGCCGTGGAGGCCAGGGCCTTAACCTGCTCTTCCACCGAACGCGTGACGCCCGTGGAAGCGAGGGTCTCGGCATTCATGCTCGTGAGCACCGTGATGCCGAGCGTAACGGGCTCGGGGATGCCGAAATCGCTGGACGCGGTGCGCGCGCCTTCCAGTGCAGCCTGCATCATGGGAAGGCCGCCCACGGCGTGCATGGTGAGCATGTCGGCACCATTATGCGTGGCCGACGAAGCGGCTCCGCGCACCTGATGCGGAATGTCATGGAACTTCAGGTCGAGGAAGATCTTGAAGCCGCGTTCCTTGAGCTCGTAGACGATCTGGGGACCCAGCTTGTAGAAGAGCGTCATGCCAATCTTCAGCCACGCGGCATGCCCAGCGAGCATGTCGGCCAAATCGAGCGCGCGTGCGCGGTCGCAGTCGAGCGCGACGATGATGCGGTCGCGGGGGCTTTCCTCTTTCCAGTTGGCTAGCATACAAGGCCTCCTACCAGCTCGTTCACGTCGTGCACGCCCTGCTCCTCGCAGTAGGCGCGAATGCCATCGATAACCTCGCGCGTGGCGAGGGGGTTTACGAAATTGGCGGTGCCCACGGAAACGGCCGTGGCGCCGGCGAGCATGAATTCCACGGCATCGGTGCCGTTCATGATGCCGCCCATGCCCAGGATGGGCACCTTCACGGCGTTGTGCACCTGCCACACCATGCGCAGGGCAACGGGCTTCACGGCGGGACCGGAAAGGCCGCCCACCACGCGGGCGAGCACGGGCTTGCGCGTACGCGCGTCGATGGCCATGCCCAGAAGCGTGTTGATGAGCGAGAGAGCATCGGCACCGGAAGCTTCGGCGGCGCGTGCGATTTCGGTGATGTCGGTAACGTTGGGCGACAGCTTCACAATCATCGGCTTCTTGGTGGCCTCGCGGCAGAGGCTGACGATCTTCTCGACGCTGGGAACGTGCGTGCCGAAGGTCATGCCGCCGGAATCGACGTTCGGGCAGCTGATGTTCACCTCGTAGGCGCTCACGCGATCATCATCGTCGAGCGCTTCGATGACCTGCACGTATTCCTCGAAGCTGTGGCCGGAAACATTCACGATGACGGGAACGTCGCGCCCCTCGAGCCAGCCGAGGTCCTTTTCCTTCAGCACGGCCACGCCGGGGTTCTGCAGGCCAATGGAATTGAGCATGCCCGAGGGCGTTTCGGCGATGCGGGGGCTGGCGTTGCCTTCCCAGCCGTTCAGCGACACGCCCTTGGTGGTAACGGCGCCCAGAAGCTCGACGGGCACGAAGTCGTTGTACTCGCGGCCCGCGGCATAGGTGCCCGAAGCCACGGTAACGGGGTTCTTCATCTGCAAGCCGCCCAGATTGACGGCCATGTTTACCTGCGTCATTACCAGACCACCTCGTCTGCATCGAAAATCGGGCCATCAACGCATGCGCGCTTCTTGCCCTGGGTGGTTTCCACCACGCAGGAAAGGCACGCGCCCACGCCACACGCCATGCGGCGCTCCATGGAAACCTGGCAGGGAACGCCGGCTTCCGCGGCAAGATTCGCCACGGCATGCATGAGGGGCTCGGGGCCGCACGTGATGACGCGGCTGTAGTCGTTCTTCTGCATGAGCTCGGCTGCGGGAATGGTGGCGAAGCCCTTGAAGCCATACGAGCCATCGTCGGTGGCGCAAACCGGGTCGGCGCCGAGCAGCGCAGCATAGCGCTCACGCGTGACCAGGGCATCGACGTTCTGCGCACCCAGGATCACATCGACGGGAACACCCGCTTCGACACAGCGTTTCACCTGCATGAACGTAGCCGGGGCACCCGCACCGCCCGCAACGGCGAGCACGCGCGTTTCCCCTTCGGGGGCATCCCAGGGGCGCCCGATGGGGCCAATCTGATCGAGCTTGGCACCAGGAGCGAGCTGCGAGAGGAATTCCGTGCCATACCCCACCACCTGGTAGAGGATGTCGAGCGTGCCCTGCTCGGGGAACGTCTCGTACACGCTGAAGGGACGGCGCAGAATATGCGATTCCATCTGGGGAATGCGCACGTGCGTAAACTGACCGGGAAGAAGGGCTTCGGCGATACGCGGGCTTTCGACGCGCATCACGAACAGCCGGGGACCAACCTTCTCGTTGGATAGCAGGGTAACCTGCTCGTGCAGGAGACCGCTGCGGTCTTCACATGACATAGATGTGCCTCTCGCTCAGGTTCGGATTTGCTTCACTATACCGTACGCAATCCGCAAGGTGGCCTGCAGCGCAGCGACTTCAGGGAATGCACGCGAATGCCATACGCGAGAGGGAATGCGCGCTGAGCGCGAAGGGCTACGATTTCTTGCCGAAGCGCTTAGACGCGAGCACCGCACCCACGGCAATGCCAGCAACGGCAGCGGTGGCGACGGCGATGGACGCAGCCGTGATGGCAATCGCCTTCACATCGGGCCCGAAGCAAATGGAGCCAGCGTCGGACACATGCTTGCGCGCGAATGCGCGGGCGGCTTCCTTGCGGCTCTCGACGGCAAATTCGCAGGCGAAGAAATGCTTGCAATCGACGGGGATGCCACGCGCCTGCAGGATCTTGCGAAGGCCCAGAATGGTGCGGCGCGACACGCCCGACGTGGTGAAGAGCACGACGCGGCCGACCTTGCCCGCACGAAGCGCCTTCGCATACGAGCGAAGCTCCTTGGGCATGACATTGAGATACGGGGCGCCACCCAGGAAGAGGACGTCGCACTCAAGAGCCGCGGCGGGCATTTCGCCCGTCGAAAAGGCCTGCGTGCCAAGCTCTTCGGCGATTTCACGCGCAATGATTTCCGTATGACCCGTTTGGGAATGGTATACAACCGCAACGTTCATGAGGCACCTCGTTCGTTCGACAGCGAATCCATTATACGAGCAGGCACGCTTTGCTAGGCAAGCGGAGAACGAACGGTAACGAAAGGCTCCGCGGCGTGCGCAACGGCTATACTGTGCCAAAGAGGGAGGGCGCGTATGAACATTCACCAGATTGAATGGTTCTGCCTGGCATACGAACAGCAGTCGTTCGCGCGTGCGGCGCAGCGCGCGCACGTTTCCAGACAGGCCTTCAGCAAGCAAATGGGCAACATGGAACGAACGCTGGGGTATCCGCTGTTCACCCGCGACGAGCTGGGCGTGCACCCCACCGAGCACGCGCATGCCATCTACCCTTCCGCGCGGCAGTGCCTTGAGGGCTACCGTTCGTTCATGCGCACCGCCGACGATCAGCTGCTCGAATCGTGCCAGCAAGTGCGTATCGGCCTGGCCGACGGCATCACCGACGCGCTTCCCGAGGACTTCCTGGAGCGGCTCGAACACGACTGCCCCTACGTGCGCATCGCGCTGGAAAAGCACTACGTGAACCGCTGCATTTCCCTCCTGCGCCAGGGTTCGCTCGACCTGGTTATCAGCTCGAGCCCCGGACAACGCTCAGACCTGGAAGAACGCGTGCTCACGTCGTTCCCCATCTACGTGGCCATCCCCCGGGAGAAGCACGCCACCGTGGGCGACGAGCCCACGATCGACAGCCTTTCGAACCTGGAGTTTTTCGCGCTCGGGCCCGACTTCCCCAACGACCGGGAAGTGCAGGAGCTCTTCGAGTCGCATGGGTTCAGCTACCGTATGAACACGCAGTACAACGACTACGACATCGTGCTGCGCGAAGTGCGGCGCGGCAAGGGCGCGAGCATGGTGCCCTCCACCTGCCTGGAACAAGCGCAAAGCGAGAACACCTACATCGCCCCCTTCCCCATCCGCGACTTCACCTGGAACGTGGGCCTCTACAGCCTGCGCACCCCGCACGACGAGGCAACTCAGCGGGTCATCGCCTCGATTCAGAATCAATTCCCCAGGTAGTCACGGGGAGCAACCGCGCGTTGCCCCCGTCTCAAACGCTTTCTCCTTCTCCGAGCGCAAGTGCGCGGAATAGAGTGCAGGTGTCCATTGAGGGATGGATGACCATACGCAAGGAGGGAGAAAACATGGGAGAGAAGACTATCAGCCGACGCTCGTTTTTCAAGGGTGCCGCTTTTGGCGCCGCGGGAGCGGGAATCGCGGGGTTGGGACTCTCGGGCTGCTCCGCCCCGAAGGCGTCGAGCGCGAAGCCCGAGAGCGCATCGGCAACCCATAACGTCACGCCACAGGAGGCAATTTCCCAGCTCAATCCGCAGGACTGGGACTACACGAGCAACTCGGTAAAAGACTGGAATCAGACGAGCCTGTTCACACCCTGGAAGTTCGGCAGCATCGAGCTGGGAAACCGCATGGTGAAATCGGCGGCCGGTTCGGCCTACCTGCCCTGGTGGACCACGGAAATGACCATCGCCGAATACACGCACTGGGCCAAGGGCGGCGTGGAGATGATGTTCGTGGAAGACTACGCGAGCCTGCTGCCCCACTACCCCGCCTCGTACAAGATGCTCACGCGCGAAAACGCGGAGCTCGACAAGGTCGCATCTGCCATCCATGAAGCGGGCGCCCACTGCGGCTACCAACTTTCCCTGATGGGCGCTTCGTTTTCCGGATTCGACGCCACGACGGCGGCGCAATTCGAATGCGCGAAGGCGGGTGACCTCACGCTCGACGAGGTGCACCTGGTGCAGAGCGACTTCATCGACGCGGCGAAGTTCCTGAAAGCCCAGGGCTTCGACGCCGTGGAGATCAACGCCGCCGGCAATAACATCGGCCAGGCATTCCTCTCGCGCAACCGCAACTCGCGCACCGACGAGTACGGTCCGCAGAGCTTCGAGAACCGCGCGCGTTTCGTGGTCGAGATGATCGAGGGCATCAAGCGCGAATGCGGAGCCGACTTCCCCGTGCAGGTGCTCATTAACGTCATCGAGGAAAACGACTACGACCTGGGCAACAACTCCACGCTTACCACGCTCGAGGAGAACATCGAGATGTGCAAGCTGTTTGAGAAAGCAGGCGCAGACAGCCTGCACCTGCGCCTGGGACCCTTCAACAACCACCCCGCCGAATTCGCTTCGGACATGTACTTCACGGGCTATGGCATCGACGGCGTAACCGGCTACGGCAACATGTTCGACTTCTCGCGCCATTTCCAGGGCAAGCTCATCGCCAACCATTCCGGCTGCGGCATGCTGCTGGATGTTGCCGCCGAAATGCGCAAGGCAGTTTCCATTCCCGTTGGCTGCGTAACGTACATGGACCCAGCTCACGCGCCCGACATGTTCGTAGGCGCACTCGACGACGGCAAAGCCGACTTCTACATGATGAACCGCCCCTTCATGGTCGATCCGGAATACGTCAACAAGCTGAAGGAGAACCGCGCAGACGAGATTCGCCCCTGCAACAGGTGCCTTCACTGCCATTTCGACCTCGACGAAGAAGGCGTGTTCTACGAGCATTGCCGCATGAACGCCTGCCATATGCGCGCCTTCACCGAGCAGATGCCCGAAGGACCCGACATTCCAGCTGGTACCGGAAGCAAAAACGTCATGGTGGTGGGCGCGGGCCCCGCTGGCATGGAAGCCGCGCGCGTGGCAGCGCTGCGCGGGTACAACGTGACGCTCTACGAGAAGAAGAGCGACGTAGGCGGCCTGCTCGACTTCGCCGAAGCGGTGAAGGGCCAGCACGAGAACATCGGCATCGACAAGAAGTACTTCAAGCGCCAGATGGAAGTCTGCGGCGTGAACGTGGTAACCGGACAGGAAGTGAGCGCGGAATTCGCGAAGAAGGAGAACCCCGACGCGGTAATCGTGGCCACGGGCGGCATTCGTGACACGTTGGGCCTGGCTTCCACGAGCGGAACGGGCGTCGTATCGATCGAAGACTTCCTGACCAGCGAAATCGGGCAGAATGTCACGGTTGTGGGCACGGGCGCGCAGGCGGTCGACACCACCCTGCGCCTGCTTTCCCAGGGCAAGGAAGTCACCATCGTCTCGCCCGACCCCATCGAGAAGCTCGACCGCGGCCAGAGCGACCATATCAAAGGATTCGTCATCCCCATGCTCTACACGCGCGGCGTGCGCGTATGGCCGAACGCCCACATCAAGACGGTTGGCGACGGCTCGGTTACCATCAGCTGCGATACGGGCGTAGACATGACCTTCGATTGCGATACCGTGATCGAGGCCATGGACATGCTGCCCGACACGAGCCTAGCCGACGCGTTGAGCGGCATGAACGTGCAGCTCGTGGGCGATTGCAAGAAGCCCTTCAACATCGCCGAGGCCATCGCCGCAGGCAACCTTGCCGCACGCGCAATCTAGACCATTTCGTTGTTCCCTCCCACAACGTGAAAGGCGGCCTTCGGGCCGCCTTTCATGCGTGTTTGGCTTTTACCGCAAGCTTACAGGTACGTCTGGGGCAGGTCCTGCAGGGCGATGACGCGCGGTGCTTGCGCACGAGCGCTTTCCATGGCGCTTACCATGGCCTGAGCGGCAGGCAGGTTCGTAAGATTCATGACGCCATGGCGCACGGCCTCGAGGCGCAGGTAGTAGCTATCATCGCGCGTATCGTGGCCGAAGGGCGTGTTCACGATGAGCACCACTTCCCCGTTCGAGACCATGTCGCCAATGTTGGGCGAAGGCTGGCTTACGCGACGCACCACCTCCACGGGCACGCCCGAAGCCTCGAGCACCTGCGCAGTACCCTCGGTAGAGAGGAGCGTAAAGCCCAGGCGCACGAAGTCACGCGCAAGCGAGATGATGCTGCGCTTATCGCGATCGTTCACCGAGATGAACACCTTGCCCTCTTCGGGAAGGCGATACGAAATAGCCGTCTGCGTCTTCGCGTAGGCCGCGGGGAACGTACGCGCAACGCCCATGACCTCGCCGGTAGACTTCATCTCGGGCCCCAGCACGGTATCGGCGCCGGGGAACCTTCCGAAGGGCATAACCGCTTCCTTCACGCTGAAATGATCGAGCTTGCGGTCGTCGGCGGGAAGGTTCATCTGCGCGATGGTCTCGCCCGCCATGATGCGCGCAGCACACTTGGCAAGCGGCACGCCCGTCGCCTTGCTGATGAAGGGCACGGTGCGGCTTGCGCGCGGATTCGCCTCGATGACGTAGACCACGGCATCCTTAATGGCGCACTGCACGTTCATGAGGCCGCGCACGCCCAGGCGCAACGCCAGCCTGCGGGCAATATCGCGCAGCTTATCCTGGATGGCGTTGCTGAAGGTGAACGGCGGGATGCAGCATGCCGAGTCGCCCGAGTGAATGCCAGCCATCTCGATATGCTCCAGAATGCCGCCGATGTAAACCTCTTCGCCATCGCAGAGCACATCGACGTCGCATTCCACGGCGTCTTCCAGGAAGCGGTCGAGGTAGACGGGATGATCGGGTGAAATGCGCGCAGCCTGCTCCATGTAGGTTTCAAGCTGCTCGCGGTCGTAGACGATGGCCATGCCGCGGCCGCCAAGAACGTAGCTGGGACGCACCAGCAGCGGGAAGCCGATATCGCGCGCCACCATGCAGGCTTGTTCGAACGTGGAGGCCATGCCCGCGCGCGGGTACGTGATGCCCAGCTCGTCGAGGATGGCGCTGAAGCGATCGCGGTCTTCGGCAAGGTCGATGGCGTCAGGCTTGGTGCCCATCACGTTCACGCCAGCGGCTTCCAGGGCGCGAGCGAGCTTCAGGGGCGTCTGACCGCCCAGCGTGACGACCACGCCATCGGGCTGCTCGACGTCGACGATGTCCATGACGTCTTCGTACGTGAGCGGCTCGAAGTAGAGCTTGTCGGACGTGTCGTAGTCGGTTGATACCGTTTCGGGGTTGCAGTTCACCATGATGGTTTCATAGCCCGCATCGTGTAGTGCGTAGCTGGCGTGCACGCAGCAGTAGTCGAATTCGATGCCCTGGCCAATGCGGTTGGGGCCGGCGCCCAGAATCATCGCGCGCTTGCGCGTCTTCGGGGCGACTTCGCTCTCGCCATCATCGTACGTCTTGTAGTGGTACGCCGTGTCGCTATGGAATTCGGCAGCACAGGTGTCGACCTTCTTGAAGCTGGGAACAACGCCCAGGCCACGGCGGTACGCACGCACGGTGATTTCCTGCGTGTTGGTGAGGTGCGCGATCTGCGCATCGGATATGCCCGAGCGCTTCAGGAGGCGCATCGCGTCGGCATCGAGGTCGTAGAGGCTCATGCCACGCAGGTTTTCCTGGATGCGCACCATATCGGCCATGCGCTCGACGAAGAAGCGGTCGATACGCGTGGCGTCGCAGACCTTCTGCACCGACCAGCCGCGACGCAAGGCCTCGGCCATGTAGAAGATGCGGTCGGCCGTGGGGCGCGTGGCCAGGTCGTCGAAGTTCTCCTCATCGAAAGGAACGCCATCGACGCCTAGGCCGGCATGCGAGTTCTCGAGCGAGCGCAGGGCCTTGCCCAGCGATTCCTCGAACGTGCGGCCGATGGCCATGACCTCGCCCACCGCCTTCATGCGCGTGGATAGCGTGTCGTCGGTGCCCTTGAACTTCTCGAACGCGAAACGCGGCACCTTCACGACGCAGTAGTCGATGGAGGGTTCGAAGCACGCGGGCGTAACCTTCGTAATGTCGTTGGTGATTTCGCTGAGCGTATAGCCAACAGCCAGCTGAGCAGCGGCCTTGGCAATGGGGAAACCCGTCGCCTTCGACGCGAGCGCGGAAGAGCGCGACACGCGGGGGTTCATCTCGATGACGATCAGGCGGCCGTTTTCCGGATTCAGCGCGAACTGGACGTTGCTTCCACCCGTTTCGACGCCGATTTCCTCGAGAATGGCCAGGCTGGCGACGCGCATGCGCTGGTATTCCGTGTCGGTGAGCGTCTGAGCGGGGGCAACGGTAATGCTGTCGCCCGTGTGCACGCCCATGGCATCGAAGTTCTCGATGGAGCACACGATGATGCCATTGCCATCGGAATCGCGCATGACCTCCATCTCGTATTCTTTCCAGCCCTCGATGCTTTCCTCCACGAGCACCTCGCCCGCAGGGGACAGCTCGAGGCCCTGGCGCACGATGAGACGCAGCTCGTCCTCGGTATGCGCGATGCCACCGCCGGCGCCGCCAAGCGTGAAGGATGGGCGCAGCACGAGCGGATAGCCAATTTCGGACGCGAGGTCTAGGGCGTCTTCCACCGAGTAGGCGTAGCCACTGCGCGCGGTTTCGATGCCCAGCTTGGCCATGCATTCGTTGAACTGCTTGCGGTCTTCGCCGCGCTCGATGGCCTGCAGGTCGCAGCCGATCATCTCGACTCCGTATTCGCTGAGAATACCGGCTTTTGCCAGGTCGACGGCCGTGTTCAGGCCGGTCTGGCCACCAAGGGTGGGCAGCAGCGCGTCGGGACGCTCCTTTTCGATTACCTGCTGGATGGCTTCCACGGTAATGGGCTCGACG
>NZ_JAZZJS010000009.1:0-21365 GCF_056180635.1 Denitrobacterium sp.
CGCTGCGGGCGATAGGCTCATGCTGTCGTTCCACGCCATTCCGCTGAAGGACGAAAAGGCGGGCGATACGTACCGCACGCAAGCGCGCGCGACTGCCAATCTGGTATGCGAACGGCTGGGGCTCGACCCCGCGAGCGTTACCGTGTCGTATCAGAGCGTGTTCGGGCATAACCCTAAGGCGTGGGCGTCGCCGCTTTCCACCGACGTGCTGGAAGGGTGGCGCGACCAGCGTTTTCGCGTGTTCTTCGCATGTCCGGGCTTTGCGGTCGACTGCCTGGAAACGCTCTATGACATTCCGCATGAGATGGTGCCTGCGCTCGAAGGAGCTGGCGCGAAGCCCGCGAAAGCCGCAATCGACGGCTCCATCGCCAACACCATTAACACGAATGGCCGTTTTGTGTGGGTTCCGTGTCTCAACGATAGCCAGGAGCACGTTCGCATTATTGCCGATGTGCTTCGCCGTAATATAGGGAAAAGCGCGTTTGGCGATTAGGTACGCGCGCGAACGAGTAGAAAGCATTCAGATGGGTTCAGAGCAGAAGACCGTCCTGGTTGGCGTTACGGGCGGCATTGCAGCGTATAAGGCTTGCGAGATCGTTCGAGGTCTGCAGAACGCTGGCGTGCGCGTGAGGGTCGTCATGACCGAGCATGCTACCAAGTTCGTGACCCCGCTTACCTTCCGCGCACTTACGCACGAAGAAGTGGGCGTCGAGATGTTTACCGAGGGTGGCGACCCCATTCCTCACATCAGCCTTGCCGAGGAGGCCGACCTCTTCCTCATTGCGCCGTGCACGGTGAATGTGGTTGCCAAGCTGGCCAACGGCATTGCCGACGACCTGCTCACGTCCACGGCTATCGCATGCTCGTGCCCCATCATCGTTGCCCCTTCGGCGAACGTGAACATGTACACCAGCCCGGCCAACTTGAACAACATGGCCATTCTGGAAATGCGCGGCTACCAGATCATCGAGGCGCAGGAGGGCTATCTAGCCTGCGGTTACGTGGGTCGCGGTAAGCTTGCTCCCGTGGATGATATCGTGGCGCGCGCCCTTACGACGCTGGGCATTTCCGGCGACATGAAGGGCCTCAATCTCATGATTACTGCCGGTCCCACCATCGAGCCCATCGATCCCGTGCGCTACATCACGAATTTCAGCAGTGGAAAGACGGGCTATTCGCTCGCCACGGCTGCCGCGAAGCGCGGCGCGCACGTCACGATCGTTTCCGGCCCCGTTGCCGTCGATGCGCCCGAGGGCGTCACCGTGGTGCCCGTGCGTACCGCGCGCGAGATGCGCGACGCCGTGGCCGAGGTGTTCCCCACGTGCGACCTGGCTATTTTCGCTGCGGCCGTGGCCGATTTGCGTCCCGAGAACGAAGCCGACCACAAGCTGAAGAAGGGCCTCGACGACGCTGCGCTTTCCACCATTCGCTTGGCGGAGAACCCCGATATCCTCTCCGAGATGGGCCATGCGAAGAACGGCCAGGTGGTAGTTGGGTTTGCCGCGGAAACGCACGACGTGGTTCCCAATGCGCGCAAGAAGCTTGCGGCGAAGAATGCCGACATGATCATCGCCAACCAGGTTGGCAACGGCCTCGCGTTCGGCACCGAGGGCAACGAAATCTGGATGGTCACCGAAAACGGCGACGAGCATGTTCCCTATATGCTGAAGGCCGAACTTGCCGACATCGTGCTCGACAAGGTCCTGTCCCTCATGCCGGAAGAGCGTTAGAACCCCGCAGTACCCCGCATAATTTAAATCTATTTGTTCCTCCTAGTTCCTCCTGATAGCATCCTTTAGCACATCAAGAGGGGCTAGGAGGAATTGTTTTGCTTACCACCATGCTGCATGGGAAAATCCACCGCGCACGCGTGACGCAGGCCGAGCTCGACTACATCGGCAGCATCACCATTGACGCCGACCTGCTGGATGCGGCGGGTATCCGCGAGTACGAGCGCGTGGAAATCGCGAACGTCGAGCGTGGCGACCGCTTCGCCACCTACACCATCGCCGGCGAGCGGGGGAGTGGCGTCATCTGCGTCAACGGTGCGGCCGCTCACTGCGCCAACGTTGGCAATCACGTCATCATCATGGCGTATGCGCAGATGGACGAGAAGGAAGCCGCAACCGCGAAGCCGAACGTCGTATTCGTGGACGGTTTCAACCATGCATCGCGCATCACCACGTACGAGGCGCATGGGCGCCTTGAGGATCTGGCTTAGGGGGAGTCATGGAAGTTATCACTACCGTTGCCGACGCGAAACGCGTCTTGCGCGCGCTCAAGCGCGAGGGAAAGACCATCGGCCTCGTGCCCACCATGGGCTTTCTGCATGAGGGACATGCGAGCCTCATTGCGCGTTCGGCATCCGAGAACGATGTCACCGTCGTGAGCGTGTTCCTGAATCCGACGCAGTTCGCGCCGGGTGAGGACCTGGCTGCGTATCCGCGCGATTTCGAAGCCGACTGCAAGCTGTGCGAGGACTTGGGCGCCACGTACGTGTTCCATCCCGAGCCCAGCGAGATGTACGTGGATGCGCATGCGTACGTGAGCATCGACTACCTGTCGGATACGCTCGAGGGAGCAGCGCGCCCCATCCACTTCCGTGGCGTGTGCACCGTTGTGTCGAAGCTGTTCAACATCGTGCAGCCCGACCGTGCGTATTTCGGCCAGAAGGACGCGCAGCAGCTTGCCATCATCCGCAAGATGGTCGACGACCTGAACTTCGACGTGCAGGTGGTGGGCTGTCCAATCGTGCGCGAGAGCGATGGTCTCGCGAAGTCTTCGCGTAACACGTACCTGTCGGAGCGCGAGCGCCAGGCCGCGACCATTCTGAGCCGTTCCATCTTCCATGGGCAGGAAATCGCGCACGATGGCATGCCGGTGAACGAGCTCGTTCCCGAAATGCTCGGGGTGCTTTCCGAAGAGCCCCTGGCCAACGTCGAGTACGTATGCGTGAACGATGCCCTGGATATGCAGCCGATCGATTCGCTCGACCGTGCCGCGCTCGTTTCCATGGCCGTGCGCATCGGCACGACGCGTCTCATCGACAACTTCATCTACGAGCCTGCCAAGTAAGGGGTCATCATGCGTATTCTCTCGAACGTGGGCACCGTGCTCACGCGTCACGTGGCGCTTATCATCATCGTTCTTTCGCTCATCGCCTTCGTGGTGCCCCAGGGCTTCGTGTGGGCCACGGGCTACACCACCATCTTCCTGGGCATCATCATGTTCGGCATGGGCCTCACCATCAAGCCTTCCGACTTCAAGGTGGTGTTCACGCATCCGCGCGAGGTCATCATCGGCGCGGTGGCCCAGTATACCGTCATGCCCCTTGCGGCCTGGGCGCTTGCCACGGTGCTGCAGCTTCCTGCCGACATCGCGCTGGGCGTCATCCTGCTTGGCTGCTGCCCGGGCGGCACGGCCAGCAACGTGATCACCTACATCGCGAAGGGCGACGTGCCCCTGTCGGTGGGCATGACCATCGTCTCGACGCTTCTGGCGCCCCTCGTAACGCCCGTTTTGGTATATGCCCTGGCGGGGGCTTGGGTCGAGGTATCCATCGTCTCGATGTTCCTCTCCGTGGTGCAGGTCGTGCTTCTTCCCGTGCTGTGCGGTCTTGTGGTGAGTGCCTTCGCGCATCGCGCCGTACAGGCCGTTCAGCCCGTGCTGCCCGTGATTTCCGTGTTTGCCATCGCCTTCATCGTGGCTGGCATCACCGCCGCTAATACGACGAAGATTCTGGAGAGCGGCGCCTTGGTGCTGGCGGTCGTCGTGCTGCATAACGCCATCGGCATGGGCGTGGGCTATGGCATCGCGCGCCTGTTCAAGATGGACTATGCCAAGACCACCGCGCTTGCCATCGAGGTAGGCATGCAGAACAGCGGATTGTCGGTGAGCCTCGCCGCTGCCAACTTCGCCGCGAATCCGCTGGCCACGCTTCCAGGCGCCATCTTCAGCGTGTGGCACAACATCGCAGGCAGCGTGTTCGCGAGCGTGCGTTGCCGCGAAGGGCAGGGTGCCGTTCCCTCGGCGTCATCGGTGCGCGCATAGGCGCCTGCCGGGGGAATCTAACCTAGAGGATGCCGCCGGATTGTCCGGCGGCATTTTTTATCGTCCGTTATCGGTAAAAACGGATATAGTTAAGCGCTGTGGGAAGAGGCCCAAGGGAGCTCTTCCGTTCAAATGGGGAAAGGAAGGCAATGAAGAAGGTAGTTACCAGCTTGCCCTTTATTCTGCTCGTGGCTGTGATCGTGGGCATTCTGGTGGGTTTGGTTGCCAGCGAGCAGGTCATGCTCGTTATCGTTACGGTTAAGTACGTTCTCAACCAGCTCATCATGTTCTGCGTCCCGCTGATCATCATCGGGTTCATCGCGCCGTCTATCACGAAGCTTGGCAGCAACGTGTCGCGCGTGCTTGGCTTCGCCATTCTCATCGCGTACGCGAGCTCCATTGGCGCGGCGTTCTTCAGCACGCTTTCCGGCTATGCGCTCATTCCGCAGCTTTCGATCGTCACCGACCCAGCTGGCCTGCGCGAGCTGCCCGACGTGCCGTTCCAGCTCGACATTCCGCAGATCATGAGCGTTATGAGCGCGCTCGTGTTCTCCGTTGTCGTCGGCCTGGCGTCTGTGTGGACGAAGGCAAAGGCCATTCCGCAGATTCTCGACGAGTTCCAGCGCATCGTGCTGGCCGTGGTTACCAAGGTCATCATTCCCGTGCTGCCCGTGTTCATCGCGTGCACGTTCTGCGGCCTGGCCTACGAAGGCGCCATCACGCAGCAGCTGCCCGTGTTCATCGTGGTCGTGCTCATCGTCATCCTGGGCCATTACATCTGGCTTGCCGTGCTCTACGGCATTGCCGGTGCGTATTCGGGGAAGAATCCGCTGCAGGTCATCAGGCATTACGGCCCTGCCTACCTTACGGCTATTGGCACCATGAGCTCCGCTGCCACGCTTGCGGTGGCGCTGCAGTGCGCCGGCAAGGCGAAGCCCCTGCGCAAGGATATGGTGAGCTTCGGCATTCCGCTGTTTGCCAACATCCATCTGTGCGGCTCGGTGCTCACCGAGGTGTTCTTCGTGATGACCATCTCCAAGATGCTGTACGGCGCCATGCCCAGCATTGGCACGATGATTCTGTTCTGCCTGCTCCTGGGCGTGTTCGCCATTGGCGCACCCGGTGTTCCCGGTGGCACGGTCATGGCGTCGCTGGGCCTTATCACGGGCGTTGTGGGCTTCGATGCCACGGGCACGGCGCTCGTGCTTACGATCTTCGCCCTGCAGGATAGCTTCGGCACCGCTTGCAACGTGACGGGCGACGGAGCGCTTTCGCTCATCATGACGGGCTTCGTGGAGCGCCACGGAATCGAGGCGGAGGAGGCTCCCGAAACGCGCGAGCTCTTCAACGTCGACGACGAGCGCATTCCTCTTCAGCAGGGGTAGGGCCCTTGCTGCGCTATGCGCGGTGAGCGGGGCTCCTGCAAGGGCTTCCCGCTCAGGCTTTCTAGCGCTTTCGCGCTACGTAAGGCGACGGCTTTCGGGTCGTCGCCTTTTTCGTGTCCTCGTGCGGGCGATTATGCGGGCAAAGCAAAGCGGGCCAGAAGAGAACTTCTGACCCGCTGTTTTAGCTGGTCGGGTTGACAGGATTTGAACCTGCGACCCCTTGACCCCCAGTCAAGTGCGCTACCAAACTGCGCCACAACCCGAATATGTCTGCTGCTCACGCAGCGAAAAGTATATTAGCTGTCCCAAGCGCTCAAATCAACCCCAATTTTTACGGCAATCAAAATCTGCACATTCCAAGCGTGGCTATGTGTTCGCCGCGTGTGCTGGGCACTTTAGCGAATGGATAAAGGGTGTATCCATTGCAAGTAGCGCATGAAGGTACGCCATATGCTACCGCAAGTGTTACAATTCTAGTACGGAAATGGGATGTGCAGTACGTGGGTCTGGGGTATGTATTCGTTTCTAGGCGTCTCTCTTTCTATGGTTGGGGCTATTTGCGTGTGCATGCGCATAGCCCATCGTTCGTCGCGCCCTCTTGCCTACGACATGACGCGCCTGTTGGCGTTCGTGCTTCTGCCCATCATTGGCGACATCATCATGGTCGTCTCGCCGTTCGAGCCGCTGGCCTATTTTGGGTACAGCCTCTTCTTCATCGGCACCGACTGGATGCTCATCGAGCTCATCAACTTCACGGCGGTGTACTGCTCGAACCCGTATCGCGGCACGACCTGGTCGTACATTCTGGCAGGGGTGGCAACCGTCGATACGATCTCCATTCTGCTTAACATTACGTTCGGGCACGTGTTCATGCTCGTTCCCACGGGGTTCACCCCCTGGATGGGGTCGTTCGTCATGATTCCCTCGTTCTGGCTGTTCGTGCATCAGCTGGTCACGCTCCTCTTCTTCCTCACCACGATCATCTTCCTGCTGGAAAAGGCCCTTTCGGCTCCGGTGGTGTATTCGGAACGCTACGTCGCCATGATGGTGGCGGTGATAATCGCGCTGTGCTGCGATGTCTACTACCTTTCGACGAACACGCCGCTGGGGTATTCGTTCATTGCCTATGGGGCCTGCGCGCTGCTCGGCTTCTTCTTCGCCGTCGTGTACAAGCCCTTCGTGGTCATCGACCGGCTTCTCTCGCGCGTGGTCTCGGAGTTCGGCGAGGTGATTGCCGTGTTCGATGGCGACTCGAACTGCCTGTTCGTGAACGAGGCTGCCCAGAAGCAGTTTGGCGTCGACGCGCGCGACCTGGCGGCGGGCAATATCCTCTTCTCGCGCTTCATGGGCGCAGGCGCATCGTATACGGTTGCGCACGAGCGCGATGCGTACGAGAACATCCAGGGCGTCGATAGGTTCTTCCGCGTGCGCTATAGCGTGATAACCGACAAGCGCAATCGCGTGGTGGGCGGCTACCTCATCGTGTACGACAAGACGGAATACGAGGAGAGCCTGCTCGAGGAGCGCAAGGCCACCCAGCAGGCGCGTTACCGGGCCAATCACGACAGCCTTACCGGGCTCTACCGTAAGCACCATTTCTGCGAGGAAGTGCAGCGGCGCCTGCGCGACGACCCGAATACGAACTACGCCATCGCCGTGTCCAACATCAAGGATTTCAGCCTCATCAACGACATCTATGGCTCCGACGAGGGCAACGACCTGCTCATGCGCATTGCCACGGCGCTGCGCGACGCCTCGAGCCCCTCTACGATTTACGCGCGCATGGGGGCCGACCACTTCGCCGTGTTCTTCGATCGCGACCGCGTCGATTACCGCACGTTCGTCGAGCTGCCCGAAAAGGTTGCCTACGTGCGCAGCGACCGCTATTTCCCCGTGGTGGTGCATGTGGGCATCTTCGAGGTGTTCGATAGGGCGCTTCCCGTTACCGTCATGATCGACCGCGCCATGTTCGCCGCGAAGTCCATTGGCGCCGAGTACGCCTCGGAGCGACGCGTGGCCATCTTCGACGACGCGATGCGCGACGACTTGCTGTGGTCTAAGAAGGTCATCGGCGCGGTGGATGAAGCCATGCAGAAAGGCCAGATACAGGCGTACTTGCAGCCTCAGGTTAATTCGCACGGCGACGTGGAAGGCGCGGAAGCACTCGCGCGGTGGATTCATCCCGAATGGGGTTCCCTGCGTCCCGATAAGTTCATTCCCATCTTCGAACGCAATGGCATGATTGTGCGCCTTGATGCGCATATGTGGGAAGAGGCATGCCGCATCCTGCGGGAGTGGGAGACACGTGGCATCGACTTGTACATGGCGGTGAACATCTCGCCTCGCGATTTCTTCTTCATCGACGTGGCCCAGACGCTCATCGACCTGGTGCGCGAGTATGGCATTTCGCCCACGTCGCTGCATCTGGAAATTACCGAGGCCGTGGTGATGGAGCACGGCGGAAACGGCATGGCGGCGCTCGAACGTCTGCGCAGCGAGGGCTTCATCGTGGAAATGGACGACTTCGGCAGCGGCTATTCCTCGCTGGGCATGCTGAAGGACATGCCCGTGGACATCTTGAAAATCGATATGGCGTTCCTGTCGCACGCGAAGGATGCCGAGCGCGCGAGGAAGATTCTGAAGAGCGTCATTTCGCTTTCCGATAGCCTGGGAATGCCCAATATCACCGAGGGCGTGGAAACCGAGCAGCAGTATCGCATGCTGCTCGACATGGGATGTCGTCTATTTCAGGGGTACTATTTCGCTCGCCCGATGTCTGTGCGCGATTTCGAGATTAAATATCTTGGCTAAGCTATTTCTTTACCGAGATGTAGTAAAATCCACACCGCGTGATGACCTAAACACAGCATTTTATCGTCGCCTATTCATCATCGGTACGGAGTTGATTCATGAGCAAATTGAGCAATGTCTCCTTGTCGGCAGGCATTCGCCGTTCTGTGTCGCATTCCGTAACCTCTACGCGCGTCAAGTTGAAGAAACAGCTGATGGAACGGCTGGATGCCGATTCTCTGTATGGCTCCACGCACGACGAGCTCACCGGCTTGTACAACCGGCGCATGTTCTGCGAACGGGCGCGCGAGCTTCTTGATGCCAACCCCAACACGCAGTACTACGTGCTCGTGTCCAACGTGCACGACTTCAAGATGGTCAACGACGTGTACGGCCGAGATGGGGGAGACAAGCTCCTCATGCGCATAGCCACGGCCCTGCGCTTCTACAAGACCGAAGGCATGGTCTATGGCCGCGTGGGTGCCGATAAGTTTTGCGCCATCATGCGTGCCTGCGACTTCGACGGCGACATGCTCGAAGCCTGCACCAACCACATCATCAGGCTCGACAAGAATACCTTCTATCCCATTCTGGTTCACATTGGCGTATACGCCATCGACGACCCGTCGTTGCCCGTTGAAACGATGATCGACCGTGCGCATATGGCGATCGATGGTTGCTCCATGAGCATCGATCGCCGTGTGCGTATGTTCGACAACCGGGTGCGCGAGGAACGCGTCTGGACGCACTCTATCATCGGGTCGCTCGAAGATGCCATTCAGGGCGGCGACATCATTCCGTACCTGCAACCCCAGGTCGACGATTCGGGGAACATCCTGGGTGCCGAGCTGCTCGTTCGCTGGAATCATCGCGAACGCGGTTTCCTGGCGCCTTCCGAATTCGTGCCCGTGCTGGAATACAGCGGCCTCATCACCAAGGTCGACGATCTCATGTGGGAAAACGCGTGCCGCATTCTGGGCACGTGGCAGATGCTGGGCCGCACCGACCTTACGCTCTCCGTGAACGTATCCGCGAAGGACTTCACGTTCATGGACGTGCGCAAGCGTCTGCTGAAGCTCGTGCATCGCTATGGCGTCGACCCGTCGCGCCTGCGCTTGGAAATCACCGAGACGGCCATGATGGCAGATATCGAGAAGCGCCTCGTCGACATCAAGGCGCTGCAGGCCGAAGGCTTCGTCGTGGAAATGGACGACTTCGGAAGCGCGTATTCGTCGCTGAACATGCTGCGCGAGATTCCCGTCGACGCGCTGAAGATTGACATGCTCTTCCTGCGCGAGGCAACCGAGCACGAACGCGCGCGCATCATCCTGCAGTCGGTTATCGACCTGTCCCGCAAGCTGCATATTGGCGCCATCACGGAGGGCGTCGAGACGCTCGAGCAGTTCGAGATGCTGAAATCGATGGGCTGCAAGGTGTTCCAGGGCTTCTATTTCGCCAAGCCCATGTCGGTCTCGCGCTTCGAGCAACTCTACGACATCGTGTAAGAGGGTGCATAGCACGCCGCGCGGCACTTAGGAGACGGTGATGGCTCCTTGGAGCTTCGTCTCGCGGTAGCCCGCGTAATCGGCGTCGTTGATCTGCACGTGCGCATGGTTGCCCGGGTCGTCTTCGCTCGTGTATTCGGCGAGCTGAACTCCGCTGATGGTGCTTGCGATATCGCGCACGTAGGAGATCTGCGTGGCACCCGCAACCACGGTGCTGCCTGCCTGCACGAGCGGGTCGGTGGTGTGGATGACCACCACGTCGAGTTCGGGGTGACCTTCGGGCTGAATGTGAATCTCGTAATCGGTGAGCTGGTCGAATAGCTGGTATTCCGTCACCAATACGACCGTTCCCGTTACGGGCGCGTACACCGGCGTTCCCGCCGCGGCGCCAGCATCGATGGAAGTATCCATGTTAGTGGCGGCCGTGCTGCGCCATGCATGCACCGTGTCGGCATCGACCCAGGTTCCGCTCGACTGCGCGTGATTCACGCGCACGGAATGCTCGGTGTAGGCCGTTTCCCCGTCGGCGCGGGGGAGTTCGGTGTCCATTTGCAGGGCGTAGCCATAGGAAGCCTGATGGAAGATGATTGCCGTGAGGTCGCATGTTTTCACGGGACAGTAGATGGCCACGTCCTCGTACGATGCGGCCTGGTACGTCACGGGAGCGTTTTCGTCGGTATGCTGGTCGTTCTCGCTTGCGTCGGCCTCTTGCGCCTGCGTCGCGCGTGCGGGGGTGCTTGCCGATGCGGTAGCTTGCGTTCCCTGGGCATTCGCGCCCTGCGATTGCTGCGCGGCCTGAATGCGCGCGATGTTGGGAAGCGCCCAGAAGTAGATGGCGCAGCCTGCCGCGGCGAGCGCGACGAGCAGCGCGAGGGTAATCGCGATTGCCCTTCCAACGCGTCGTTTGGGCTTGGGCTGTTGTTTAGCGTGTTTTGCCAATTGAGAGCCTGTGGGTGCTTGTTTTGTAAGGTCACGGGCATTTTACCATGTGGCTGCTACGCTTTGGTAACAATGATTCCGCGCTATCCGCGAAAGGTTCTGCGTTGGGTAGAGTTGCCGTGGAGGGTAGACCTGACAGGAGATGATTTCATGATTGCCGAAGTTGATTGTGAAGCCGTGGCATGCGAAAAACGTACGCAGCGCCAGATGTTCCTCGATCGTCGCAATGCCCTCGACGCCGTGCAGCGCCGGGCCATCGATGCGTCAATCGCTCGCCGTTTGTATGAGCAGCCCGAATTCATCGGCGCGAATACGGTATTCACGTACTATTCGGTAGGCAGCGAAGTCGATACGCGTGCCGTCATCTCTCATGCGCTTACCTTGGGCAAAAAGGTGTGCTTGCCGCGTTGCGTTCCCGGTACGCGCTTCATGGAATGGTACGAAATCTCTTCGCTCGAGGGGCTCGTTCCCGGTTCTCATCGCATCCCCGAGCCCGCCCCCGACCTGATGCGCCTTGTCGACCCGTATGCGCATGTCGATTCCATCGCGCTCGTTCCTGGCTTGGCCTTCGACACGCGTGGCTATCGCCTGGGGTATGGCGGGGGATACTACGACATCTTCCTATCGCGCTTCCCGGGGTATTCCATGGGCCTGTGTCGCGAAAGCCACATGGTGTTCGATGCCCTTACGCGCGAACGCTTCGACCGTCCCGTTTCGGGCGTTGTCACCGAGGCGCGCACGATTCGCGCCAGCTGGTAGCTAGCGGCGCTTGTAACGCGTCGCGCGCGCGGCCCCAACCTTGCGAAGCACGCCTTCGTCCTGCATCTTCTGCAGGATGCGTTCGACCGTTTTCTGACTCATCGACGGGTTGGCGTCCATGATGGCGCGTTTGGTAACGGGCTCTTCGATCTGCTCGAAGTAGGCGCGGATGCGCGCTTCGTTGCTCATGCGCTCGCCCATGCTCTTCAAGTACTCCGTCTGCGTGACGTAGCACGATTCCAGCGTTTCGAGCATGCGCAGCGCGTACGTTTCGTCGCCGGCGTGCTCCTTGCGTTTCCTGGCAGCGTTTGCGAGCTTGCGCTTGTTTTCTTCGAGCGCGGCGTCGATGGAAACGTGCAGGCCCACGGTGTAGCCCTCCTGGCACAGAAGCAGCAGCAGGAGCAGGTTGGCGCATGACGTGTTGTAGCGGTCGAACGGATCGATTTCCCTGAAGGATCGGTAGAACACGAAGATGCTCTGCAGGGGAACGCTGTCCTTCGAGCGCTTTTCGGCTTGGTAGGCGCGGCAGAGCTCGCGGATGGCGGCTGGCGTGTCGTACTCGTCTTTCCATTCGCCTGCGTCTTCCGATTTCTCGTACCAGAGCATGTCGCGATGGAGCTGCTGGATGGTGCCGGGGGATAGGCGGATGGACGCGTAGCGCTGCTCGATGAGGCCCCATACGTAGAGGTACCCGAGGGCGAATCGCTCGGCAGCGTTTTGCGGCGCGGCTTCCTCGCGTGCCAGGCAACGCAGGCGCGTATCGCCGATGCTCATGCCCTCGAGGCGCGTGGCGGCCAGGGCGCTGTGGAACATCGCGGAATCACGATAGGGGTCGAGCGCTTCGGGGTTGCGCGCGCATGCCAGCTCCTCTGCGCCCCGGTGCTCGTGGAGGGTGCAGAGCTTGGCCAGGATGGCGGGCGAGAAGGATATGCCATTGTGTTCCTGCGTTGCGCTTTCCATTGTATGCTCCTCAAACTCCTAGAAATGACTAAGAAAAATCTACCTGGTCGTATCGTATGAAATGACTATGAAATACGTGTGGATTACGCGTATTCGAGCTTGATATTGCAGGCTGCATCTCCCGATTCCTTGCGCACTTCCACGAATGCGCCGTTCTCCTCTTCGTGGGTGAAAACGCCGAGTGTTTCGCCCTTGCGAACCTCGTGCCTGAAGTCGGCCTGGAACGAAGCGATTGCGCGTGCCGTTGCGTTGTCGAGTGCGTCGACGGCATATGCCGCGTAGCGTGCGTTGTTCACATGAGCGTTCACGTCGACGTCGGTGTAGCCGGGCACGATGGTGCGCGCGCATGCGCCTTCGCCGGCTGCGGGCTTCAGCTTGCGAATGCGCCCCTCGAATGCCCGGTCTTCGCTGAAATCGTTCGGCCCTTCGTAGATGTCGGCGACGGATACGAACGAGCGTGCCTTGGCGTCCATTACCACCCATTCGGATGCCGCGGAAAGGAGCAGGTTCCCCTCCTTGTCGTGCATCGTCCAATCGCGGTGGAACGAGAAGCGGGAAGGGGAGTGCGGCCATGTGCGCACTGACACGATCGAATGGTGCTGGGGCTCTTGGTGCACGACGTATTTCATGCGCACGATTGCCCAGAAAACGCCCTTCGAATGCATGGCGTCGTAGCCTATGCCCATGTCTTCCGCTTGCACGGTTGCAAGGTCTTGCAGGATGTCGAGTACCGCTGCCGGGTGCAGGTGACCGAAGCGGTCGAAGTCGGTGAGTCGTAGACGGTAATCGCAGGTCATTCCAATGCTCATGGAGGCTGGTTCCCCTTCTGTGCCTTTCCGCCGCTTCGTTTACCGTAGCAGCGCATATGTCTTACGGTGCAATTATATTACCCATTTCAACGAAATTGAACAGGTTCTAAGAATTTTGTACATCTTATGTTCCGTATGTGGTCCGTAAGGGGGCATTTTTAGCCGATAACGTTTGCTCACGGGGTTTTTCTTGCCCCCTGGTGTAAAGTATGTCATCGCACTTTAAAGGGCGAAACGCCCGTCGTCACAATGGTTAGGGGATTGGATGAGTGCTGCTAGAAGGCCAATTGCGGTCGTCGTGTGGGCATTGCTGCTCGCGGCTGCCGTTCTCGTTCCCGGGCATGCCTATGCCCAGGGCGACGTTGCCATCTCGGGCGCCGATTCCTACCGAACGCAGGGCTCCGTTCCCGTGCTTTCCGTAACGGGTAACGACGGCGACGTCTTCTACGTCGAAGTGGTTTCCAATGGCGTTACGGTCGTAAGCCATCTGGAGCAGCCGGTTTCCTCGCTGGACGAAGCGGGCGTGTTCCTTCTGAAAATCGATTCGTACGAGAATCCGTACACCATTCGCGTGTACGGCGACCGCGCTCAGACGCAGCTTCTGTACGAGGGCACGACGTATCCGGTGTACGCATCGTTCGATGGCGGCCCGCGCCAGCTCATCGCGCTTCGCACGCTTTCCTCTTCGGAAGCGCGTTCGTTCACGCCCGAGGAATCCATGTACGTCGATGGCGTTTCGTATCGCCTTGCGCGCACGGCTTCGGGTGAGGCTAAGGTCTCTTCCTCTGATGGCGCGCTCGAATATGCCTACGAATCCTATTCCGTTCAGGGTTCCGTCGACGGAACCATTACGTATGTCGATGCCGACACGGGCGGGACCCTTGCCACGCAGACCATCGCGGGCATCCAGTCGGGCGAGACGCGCACCGTTTCCGTTCCCACGGCCATCACGTCGTCCGATGGCACGGTCTACCGCACCATCTTCTTCACGCGTGCGGTTCGGGCGTCGAATCCCGGTCAGCGCAACTTCGTGATTTCCTGCCGCAAGATTGCCGCAGCCAACGAGCTGGTGGGTGGGTACTACGTCGCCACCATCAACCTCGTGGATCGCGCCACGAATCGCCTTCTGGCAACCGACTTCGTAACCGTTACGGGTTCGTACGCGTATAGCGCTCCGCAAACCATGTACCTGCAGGGCGATGGCGCTTCGACGACCTATGTGCTTTCGGGTGCCGATGCCCTTACCTCTTCGAAGCTTGCGGGTAACGTGCTCACGCTCGATGCCCGCGTCGATGGCGTGGATTCGGGCTCTGCAACGTACACGCTTTACTACGACGAGCAGCCCGCGAATGCCGATTCCATGGCCGTAACGTTCAACCTCATCGACGCCTCGAAGCGCGCCGACGATCCCTCGCGCGTCCTTGCAACCGACACTGCCACGGCGTACAAGGGTGGGGAAGCGGTGACGCCTCCTTCCTCCTATACGTCCGTCGATGGCGTGACCTACGTTATTGCGGGCAGCGCTTCCATGTATTCCTATACGTATGATTCCGGAGCGAACCCCGTCGTCGACGTGTATTACGTGCCCGAAGGATACGAGGTTCCCGCCGACTACCAGGTAACGGTGAACTGCGTGAACGTGCTCGACGGATCCGTTATTACCAGCAAGTCGTTTACGTCGAGCGCTGCCGATGGGCAGAATCTCCTCATCGAGACCGATGCCTCGTTCACGCAGGATGGCGTGGAGTGGATTCGCCTCGATGGGCAGGAAGAGCCCATCAGCCATGCCTTCTATTCGGCGTTCCGCACGTATACCGTGTACTACCGCAGCAGCAGCGATGCCCTTTCGGCGGGTGCGGTCGTCTCGCGCCTGCGCGTTTCGTATTACCAGGCAGACCCCGCCGACTACTCCGCTTCGGAATCGGTGACCGAGCAGGGTGCCGACGACGCGGGGCAGCTGTCCAATATGGGCGCGTACAGCGTTATCTCGAACGGCTCGGGTGCGATCATCCAGAACAACGAGGGAACCGATAGCGAAGGCGAGCGCATCGACGAAGACGAATCGCCTTTGGCGTTCCTCTGGGGCGACGCCGATAGCGTCCTCTCGATTCAGACGTTCGCGCCGTTCATCCTGGGCTTCGGCATTGGCTTGGCCGCTTTGGCGGTGATCGCGTTCATGCTCGTGCACCAGCGCGGCAAGGGCGGCGACGATGACGATGGCCCTTCGAGTGGAACTCCGGCGCTTTCTGCCGAGCAGGCGATGTAGAAGGGGCGCATATGACGAAGTACATGCAACATTTCATCGCGCGTATCGCCTTCGCCCTGGTGGCGTGCGCGGCGCTTGTCGCCGTTCCCGCAACGTCGTATGCGGCCACGGTGAATGCTCCCGTAGTGGTTTCCGACGACGCCACGCATCTGTCCGTTTCGAAGCTCGATTCCGAGACTCACGAATGGGTTGTGGGCGCGCAGATGGCCATCATCGACGAAGTGACGGGCGAGGTCGTTGCCGACTGGACGACGTCCGAGTCGATTCACGAGGTCAACAAGGCGCTCAACGTGAACGTGCATTACATACTGCGCGAGGTTTCCGCGCCCGATGGATATGACAAGGCCGACGACGTCGTCTTCTACGTGAAGGCATCTGACGAGGAGGGCATCGAAATCATTTCCGGTGCCGATGGCGGAAATGCCGAACTCGTTCAGTCGTACCAGATCAACCTCTATGACGAGTGGATTTCCGGCGAGCGTTCGACGAGCGCGAGCGCCACGCGTACCAATTCCGGCGAGGAAGACGTTACCTCGGTCGTGGTTGCGCCCAAGACGGGCGATGAAACGCCCCTGGGCCTCGTCGCGGCGTTGGCCGCCGTGGGCGTTGTCCTCATCGTGCTCATCGGCATCGTCAAGAAAACCAAGCTTCGGTAATCGGTTCGGAAGAAAGGTCACGCAAGCACATGCAGCGCACAGTCGCCATACGTCGCACTCTCACGGTCGTGCAGATCGTGCTGGGCGTGTGCGTGCTTGCCGCGGGCGCTTGGCTTGCGTGGAAATGGATGGGGTATTCCCAGGCTGCGAGCGTATATGCTCAGATGCGCGACACGTATGAGTCCGGCGAGGGTGCCTACGATTTCGCCGCGCTTACCGGCGACTATCCCGAAGCCGTGGCATGGATCACGGTCGACGGGCTCGAGGGCATCGACTATCCGGTCATGCAGGCCTCCGACAACGACTATTACCTTGCGGCGGATGCCACGGGGGCGTCTTCGGTATCGGGCGCCGTGTTCCTCGACTATCGCAACGCTTCCATCACCAACGACCTGCATGCCATCGTGTATGCGCACAATATGGCCGACGGAAGTATGTTCGGTACCCTTTCCCGCTTCCTTGACCAAGATTTCTACGAGTCTGCGGGCGGCATGTTCACCGTGTACACGCCCGAAGGCACGTTTCGCTACCAGGTTTTCGCGGTCGACGTCGTCGACCCGTCCAGCGATGCGTACACGGTTGGCTACACCGACAAGGACGTGTTCGGGGCGTTCGTGCAACAGCTCGCATCTTCGTCCCTGTACGACACGGGCGTTCAGGTGAACGGAAACGACCAGGTCATCACGCTCAGCACATGCTCGAGTACCAATAGGCTCATCGTCAGCGCGAAGCGCGTGGCGGGATAGGCAGCTTGCATGAAACAGGCATTTGGCACCATATTCGAAAAAGACTCGCTCCTGAATGGGGTCGTTGCGTCGCTGCTGGCGCTTTCCCTCATTCTGTTGCAGATTCCCGCGAGCTTTGCCGAGGGTGACGGCTCGTCCCAGACGCTCGAGCTTTCCTCCACGGTAACCATCTCGCTCGACCTGGGCGATGCCTATATCGAGTGCCTGGGCCAGACGGTTTCCTCGCCCAGCTCGAAGATGGATGTTCCCGCGAAGAAGGACCTCGAGTTCACGGCGTCGGCCGATAGCGGCTACGAGCTCGAGAGCGTGAGCATCACCATCAATGGCGCCACGCAGGTTCTTTCGCCCGATGCCAACGGCGTGTATACGGTTGCGGCGAAGAACGTGGTGAACGGCCTTTCCATTCAGGTAGCCACGCAGGAAGTTGAAGGCGACCAGGGCGCTGCCTCGGCGGCCGTTTCCGTGACGCAGCCCCAGGCGGGCTCTTCCGAAGAGGGTTCCGCGTCTGTGCGTTCCGACGCATCGCCTGCAAGCGACGAGACGTTTGCGAAGTCGGTCTACACGTATACCGGGGAAGGGTATACCGTTACCGCCACGCTCGAAGACGTTACGGCTATCCCCGATAACGCCCAGCTCGTCGTGACGCCCGTCACCGAAACCTCCCAGGGTTACAACTACGGCGCGTACATGAGCGCGCTCAACGAGACGGTTTCCTCCGCGGATGGCCAAGATGTCTATGATGCGGAAAATACGCTTCTGCTGGATGTTGCCTTCATGGTTCCGAAGACCGACGAAGCGGGCAATGTGCTCGAGGGCTCTTCCGTGGAAGTCGAGCCTGTGGCGGGGTCCGTTTCGTATCGCGTCACGTTTGCCGATTCCCAACTTTCCGACGACCTGGGCGTCACGTCCGATACGGCGAGCGCAATCGAGATCAACCACCTCGTGCTTTCCGATGCGGCCCTTGCCGGCGCGGAGAGCACGAAGGATGCAACCGATATCAGCGCATCCGATATCGACGTGCAGGCAGTTTCGAACGAGGGCGCGAGCGTCGATGGCGAGGAGAGCCTATCCTTCAGCACTACGAGCAATTCGATTATCGCCATTTCCTCGTGCGGCGAAGTGACCAAGTACAACCCGCAGGGCGAACAGCTCTCGTACGTCGACGTCCTGGGCAACGCGCGTTACTTCGGCATTGTGGCAGACACGTGGTATATGTCGGAGGCCGAATCGAATGCCGCCGTGAACACGCTCTACCAGCGGCAGCAATCGGGCAACGATCTCACCGCGGGCGACGACAACCAGCCGTGGTTCATTGGCGAGCTTGCCAATTCGTCGTATCGCCAGGTTAGCTGGTGGCCTACGGCCGAGTGGGACACCGTGTACGACACGTTCATGATCAAGGGCCGCGACGCCGACGTGTACACGCCTTCGGAATACGATCAGTACATCCTTTCCAACGGCAACGTCACGTTCCATGACACGTCCCAGGAAGACGTGAACGACTACGTGAACGCGATGCTTTCCGATGCGGCGGCGAAATCGGCTGAGTTCGCTACCAAGAATTCCATCGTGGGCGCGTTGCCCACTCCTTGCACCGACAGCAGCGACCCCGACCATTCCACTACGAATTACGTGATCGACCTCACGTCGTCGGGTTCGGGCACGTTCTTCCTGAATCTCGATAGCGTGTACTACGACTACCTGGGCAGGCAGAACGGCGCGTTGAACATCAAGTGCAATTCCGACCAGACCGTCGTCATCAATCTCACGAAGTCGGGCAGCATCGACTTGACGCAGTTCAAGATGACCATTGGCGGAACGGTGTACAACGGCATCACCGCAGATAGGAACAGCGAGGACATCGCCAAGCATCTCGTGTGGAATCTCCCCAACGCCTCCCAGGTGAACCTCACGGGTTCGGTTGCGGGCATGTTCCTCGCGCCGAACGCATCCTTCAACATCTATGCGACGTCGTCGGGGTGGGTCGTGGCCGATACCGTGAATAGCGGCAGTGGCGAATGGCACGACACCTGGCAGACGTATGACCAGGATTACGAGAAGATTTCCACGCAGGCTTCGGTAACCAAGTCGCTCAGCGGCGGTACGCTCGAGGCGGGCCAGTTCCAGTTCGAGCTCGTCGATTCTTCGGGGCGCGTTCTGCAGACGGTTTCGAACGATGCCGATGGCTCGGTTTCCTTCGCCGACATTTCGTACACGAGCGCCGGCACGTACACCTATTACATTCGCGAGGTCATTCCCGATGGAGCCGTGAGCAATGGCGATGGCACGTATTCGTACAATGGCGTCGTCTACGACGGCACGGTGCATACGATGAGCGTGAACGTGTTCCAGGCGGTGGCCAATTACCAGCGCGAACTTGCCTCAGCTGTCTCATATGATGGCGGGTCGGTATCGTCCATCACCTTCACGAACGCGACCACTACGGTAAAGGAAACCCATGCTGCGCTTGCGGCGTCGAAGAGGCTCGAGGGCATGTCGCTCGAGGCGGGGCAGTTCCAGTTCCAGCTTCTGGATGCTGCGGGTAACGTCGTTCAGACGAAGTCCAATGCGGCGGATGGGTCCGTGTCGTTCGACGAGATCACGTATGATGCCGCAGGCGAGTACGCCTATACCATCAGGGAAGTTGTGCCCAGCGGCGCGACGCGTAATGCGGATGGCACGTATTCGGTAGGCGATTTCACGTACGACGGTCACGAGGAATCGGTCACGGTGTACGTGTACGACGATGGCTCGGGCCAGCTGCAGGCGCTTCCCACCTATGCTACGAGCGGTTCAACCGAACCGTACGAGTTCGCCAATGCCTTCACGGGCACGGCGACGTTTTCGCTGACCGCCGCCAAGACGCTCTCGGGGCGTTCCCTCGTTCTCGGCGAGTTTTCGTTCACCGTTACGAAGTACGACGACGCGAGGAACTACCTTGCCACGCTTGGCACGGTAAGCTGCGATGACGCGGGCGTCATTTCCTTCAGCGATATCGATACCTACACGTTCGACGATGTGGGGAAGGCGTATCTGTATCTGCTCACCGAGGACATTCCCGACGGTGCGGTGCAGCTGGACGACACCCATTACTTCTATGACGGCGTTACGTACGATGCTCATCCCGAGTGGGCAAACGTGCAGGTGATGTACGATTCGTCGACGCAGCAGATCGTGACGAACGTCGATTACTGCAACCTGTATGGCTGGGTGTTCCATAACGCGTATTCCGCGACTGGCTCCTTTGCGCTTGGCGGCGTGAAGACGCTGCAGAACGCTTCCTTCGACGGCGGCGATTCTCTCACGTTCACCGTGCAACCCACGGGAAGCGATGCCGCGAGCACGCCAATGCCTGCTTCGAATACTGTCACCATTACGCCCCAGGGCGGTTCGGAGGCGTCGTTCTCGTTCGGCGATATCTCGTTCGACCTCGACGACGTGGGCCATACGTACGCGTACGCCATCACCGAGTCCGCGTCGATGCCCGGCGTCGAAAACGATTCCCGCACGCATGTCGTCACGCTTTCCGTGAGCGACAACGGCGATGGCACGCTTTCCATTTCGCCTGCGTATTACGTAGATGACCAGCAAGTTTCCGAAGTCGAGTTCGTCAACTCCTATAGCGCCACTGGCTCGGTGCAGTTCGCGGGAACGAAGAGCATGCAAGGGCGCGCGCTTCAGGAAGGCGATGCGTTCCAATTCGACATCCTCGAGAACGGCCAGGTCATTGCTATCGCAACGAGCGACGCAACGGGCAAGATCGCCTACCCTGCGATTACCTACTCGCTTGAAGACGTGGGCGAGCACACGTATACGGTGCGCGAGCAAGCGGTGAATGCGGCGGGTGTTGCCAGCAGTGACCAGGAATACACCGTTGTGGTGAATGTGAGCGACAACGGCGATGGCACGCTGGGCGTTTCCGCGACGCCGAACGCGCAGGCGCTTGATTTCACGAACACGTACAGCGCTTCCGGCTCCGCGTCGATTTCCGCCACGAAGGAGCTTTCGGGCCATGCGCTTGCAGCTGGCCAGTTCTCGTTTGCGCTCTATGACGCCTCGGGTGCTCTGCTGCAGACGAAAACCAATGACGAGCAGGGCAAAATCCTGTTCGATAGCATTGCGTACACGCAAGACGATGCAGGCAAGACGTTCGTCTATTACCTTTCCGAAATCAACGATGGCCAGCCCGGGTACACGTACGATACGTCCTCGAAGCGCGTCGAGGTGAGCGTGAGCGACAACGGCGATGGCACGCTTTCCACTTCCGTTGCGTACCAGGGCGGTCAGGCGCGTTTCTCGAATTCGTATACCGCTTCCGGTTCGGCAACATTCCAGGCAAGCAAGACCCTCGAGGGGCGCGATTTGCAAGAAGGTCAGTTCAGCTTCGTGCTGAAGGATGCGAACGGGAACGTGCTGCAGACTGCGCAGAACGCCGCCGATGGTTCGGTGAGCTTCGCCCCCGTTTCCTATACGCAGCCGGGAACGTATGCCTACACGATT
>NZ_JAZZJS010000010.1:0-3217 GCF_056180635.1 Denitrobacterium sp.
GGTCGAGCACGATGGCGGGGCTTCCGTACAGGGCCCGTGCGGCGACGGCGTCGGCCAGGCGGTCGGCGCCGGGGGTGCCACCGTATCCCGACGTGTCGATCATGTCGGCGATGAGATGCGCGTCGACCGAAATGACAGGGCACTTGCACAGCGTTTCGCCCACGGTATGCCAGAGGCGGTTCAGGCTGGGAACAACCGTGGCAAGCGCGATGCCGGAAACGTCATGCGCTTCGATTCCCGCCATCTGAAACAAGCCATTCAGGGAAACACGCGCCTCATCTGCGGTTTGCTGCGCGTCGGTTTGCACGCGCCACATGTGCAGCAACTTTTCATGTTCGTATACACCCAGCACGGTATGCGTGTTGCCTACGTCGATGGTAAGTAACATGTACGTGTCAGCCCCTTAGCGGTTCGAAATCGTTCTCCGGGTGATATGATAATACGAGCTCAAGCAAAACTTCTGTTCACGTTCCGATTTGGCACGTAGCCCCATCGGCGAACATAGTCAAGGAGAGCCCATGAACGATAAAGCAGCGCGCATCCTCGTTGTAGACGACGAGCAGACCATCACCGATTTCGTTGGGTACGCATTGAAGAAGGAAGGCTTTGAGCCCGATGTGGCTGCCAATGGCGAAGACGCCCTGGCCATGGCCCTGAAGAACGAGTACGACCTCTTCATCCTCGATATCATGCTTCCCGGAATGGACGGCTACGAGCTCTGCCGTCGCCTGCGCAGCAAGACGAGCGCCCCGGTGCTCTTCCTCTCCGCACGCGACACGGAACTCGACAAGGTCGTTGGCCTGGAAATTGGCGGCGACGACTACCTTAGCAAGCCCTTCGGCCTGCGCGAACTCGTCGCACGCGTGCGTGCCCTTCTGCGTCGCGGAACGGGCCAGATGGAGCAGAATCACGCCATCACGGCAAGCGGCATCACGCTCGACGAAGACGCTCACACCGCGGTGGGCGAGTCGGGTCCCATCGACCTTACGCCGCGCGAGTTCGAGCTCCTGGCCGCGCTCATGAAGCATGCGGGCAACGTGGTTTCGCGCGAAGACCTGCTGCGCGATGCCTGGGGTTGGGAATACCTCACCGAAACGAAAACGGTCGACACGCACATCAAGCGCCTGCGCGACAAGGTTTCCCAGGCTGGCTACGACCCCGCCATCGTGGAAACGGTCCGCGGCTACGGGTATCGCTTCCGCGCATAGGGGCGCGCCACGAATAAACTCTCAACATACTTCGCGTGCTTCGTCACGCTGCTCTGCATGTTCGCATGCACGGCGATTCTGGTTCTGGCAAGCATCTATGGGGCCATCGACTTCTTCACGTTCAGCCTCATCATTCCGCTTGCCCTGGCTATTTTTATGCTCTCGCTCGTGGTGGGCCACTTCATCGCGCAGCCCTTGTCCGACCTGCGCGACGCCATCAAGGCGTACCGCGCGGGCGACTCGAAGGTGAACTTCAGCAGGCGCGGCGCCCTGCGCGAGGCAGACGATCTGGCCGTCGACTTCAAGGACCTGCTCGATTCGTCGTACGCTCAGTGTGCCGACCTCTCGCGCCGCGAAAAGCAGCAGGTGCAGTTCGTGGGCGACGTTGCGCACGAGCTTCGCACGCCCCTCACCGCCATCCATGGCAACGCCGAGCTCCTTGCCGACCCCGACCTGCCTCCCGAGCTGCACGACAAGTTCTGCAGCACCATCATCCGCGAGACCGAGCGCCTCACGCGCCTCACGAACGACTTGCTTTCGCTGCAGCATATCGAAGGCGATAGCCATGTGCTCAATTTCAAGCGCGTCAACCTGAAGCCCCTCGCGCAGGAGGCCGTGGATGCGCTTGCCCCCGTGCTGGCCGATCGTCAGGCGAATGTGGAAATCACGGGAGAGGCGCCCGACGTCCTGGGCAATTGGGATCGCCTGAAGCAGGTCGTTTCCAACTTGGTCGATAATGCGAGTCGCTTCATCGAGCCCGGCGGGCACATCCGCGTCGAGCTGTACGGCGTACGCGGCAATTCCGTCATCGCGGTGAAGGACGACGGTACGGGCTTTGGCGACGTAGACCCAAAGATGCTGTTCGAGCGTTTCTACCGCACCGACTTCAGCCGCGCGCGCAATACGGGTGGCAGCGGTTTGGGCCTGGCCATCGTGAAGAGCGTCGTGGAGTCGCACGACGGCACGGTGGAGGCCTACAATCTGCCCGAAGGTGGCGCGTGCTTCATCGTGGCCATTCCCAGCATGGGTTCGTCGTCCTAGCCGCTCACGGCTTCAGCCTTCCGCTCGCCAGGTTCCCGATATAGCACGTAGCGTGCCATTTTTGTCGTCTTCCAGCGCTTTTGCGTCGTTCGCGATAACCACGCAAAAGGCGACTGGGGCCTGCGATACAATGCGCCTAGGGTAAGTCCGTGAGAGAAAGGCGCTGCATGCTGACCGATATCGAAATCGCCCAGGCGACCAAGGCTCGTCCCATCACCGAAATTGCCGACAAGGCAGGCGTTCCCCGCGAATACCTCGAGCTGTACGGCAACACCAAAGCTAAAGTCGACTACAACCTGCTGCGCGATGTCGAGCATCAGCCGGGTAAGCTCGTTCTGGTAACCGCCATCAACCCCACTCCCGCGGGCGAGGGCAAAACCACTACTACGGTCGGTTTGGCCGATGCCATGAACCTCATCGGCAAGAAGACGGTCGTCGCGCTGCGCGAGCCGTCGCTCGGCCCGGTATTCGGCATCAAGGGTGGCGCTGCCGGCGGCGGCTATGCCCAGGTCATTCCCATGGAAGACATCAACCTGCATTTCACGGGCGACTTCCACGCCATCGGCGCTGCGAACAACCTGCTCGCTGCGCTGCTCGATGCGCACATCCATAACGGCAACGAGCTCGATATCGACACGCGTCGCATCACGTGGAAGCCCGTCGTCGACATGAACGACCGTCAGCTGCGCCACGTAGTCGACGGCCTGGGTGGCAAGGCCAATGGCGTGCCGCGCGAAGACGGCTTCGACATTACGGTGGCCAGCGAGATCATGGCCATCTTCTGCCTGGCTACCTCCATCACCGACCTCAAGGAGCGCCTGGGCCGCATCGTCGTGGGCTATAGCCACGCCGGCGAGCCCGTTACGGCGCATCAGCTGCATGCGGAAGGCGCCATGGCGGCCCTGCTGAAGGACGCACTCAAGCCCAACCTGGTGCAGACGCTCGAGGGTACGCCCGCGTTCATCCAC
>NZ_JAZZJS010000011.1:0-7665 GCF_056180635.1 Denitrobacterium sp.
CATTATCGCCGACACCAAGTTTGAGTTTGGCATCATTGACGGACAGCTTACGCTCATCGACGAATGCCTCACGCCCGACAGCAGTCGCTTCTGGCCGCAGGAAGGCTACGTCGAAGGTGTGGTGCAGCCCAGCTACGACAAGCAGTATGTGCGTGACTGGTTGCGTGCCAACTGGGACATGACCGGAGAGCCGCCGCATCTGCCCGCCGACGTCATCGAGGCCACGAGCCAGAAATATATGCAAGCTTACGAGCTCATCACGGGCCGAACGCTTTAAAATAGACAGTCCGCAGAGCCGTCGCTAATCCCCTCGGGAATTGCGGCGGTTCTCCTGTTGCAGTACGTAATGTCCATCTAGGAGTATCCATGTCCCAGCGTAACCCCATGAACGAGCGTTATCAGAACGCCGACGAGCATAAGGGCAAGAGCCGCCGTAGCGCCGCATCCGCCAAGCCCGTTAGCAAGGCCGCTTCCAGCGTCCGCATCGAGGGCGCGAAGAAGCCCGAGAAGACGGGCCTGTTCGGCCAGAAGAAGCGCCCGCAGGAAAGCGCCGAATCCCGCGCCGCATCGCGCGAGGAGCGCGCCCGCTACTACGATCCGGGTACGCCCGAGTACAAGAAGTGGCGTCGTTACTGGTGGGTTTCCATCGCCGCTGCCCTGGCGCTCACCATCCTGTCGTTCGCGCTGCAGATGTGGCTCCCCGCCGACATCATTTGGGTAAGCTACGTGCTCCTGGGCCTGGGCTACGCCCTGCTCATCGTTTCCATCGCCATCGACGTGGTGAAGGTGCGCAAGATTCGCAAGAACTATGCTGCGAACGCCGCCGGCTCCCGCTCCAAGGAAGCCACGCGTCAGCGCAAGGCCGCTAAGGCCGCTGCCAAGAAGGCCGAGGAGGAGCGCGCCGAGCGCGAGGCCCTCGACGCCGCCAAGCGCGCTGCCGCCAAGCAGAACCGCTCGAATCCCCTGGGCGGCTTGAAGGCGAAGTTCGCGAAGAAGGATTCCGCCGAATAGCGGCGCCGGTATTTGCATGCACAAGGAAGGCCTGGTTCCCGTAGTTGCGGAGCCGGGCCTTTTTGCTTCGCGCGTGGCATCTGGGGGTATCTTCTGTTTTCCCTACGCTGCGCAAAGGGCATGCTCGGCGTCCCTTGCAGCGGGCTGTATACTTTGCTCAATTGAGACGGAATGCGAAGGATGGTCATGAGACTCGTTTCGTGGAATGTAAACGGCTTGCGTGCCGTGGCGAAGAAGGGCTTTGCGGAGTCCTTCGAGCAGCTTGACGCCGATATCTTCGCCCTGCAGGAAACCAAGCTGCAGGAAGGTCAGATCGACCTGGAATTCCCCGGTTATACCAGCTATTGGAGCTACGCCGATCGCAAGGGCTATTCGGGCACGGCGGTGTACGCGCGCAAGGAGCCCCTTCGCGTGCTGCATAGCATGGGCCGCCCCGAACTCGATGCGGCGGGCGAGGGTCGTATCTGCGCGCTCGAGTATCCCGCGTTCTGGTTCGTATGCGTATACACGCCCAATGCCAAGAACGAGCTCGCGCGTATCGATGGCCGCATGGAATGGGATGATGCGTTCCGCGATTTCTGCAAGGGCCTCGAAGAGGGAACCACGCCCGAGGGCCCGCATACGGCAGACCCGAAACCCGTTATTATGTGCGGCGATTTCAACGTTGCGCACAACGAGATCGACTTGAAGAACCCTGGCCCCAACCGTGGCAAGGCGGGCTTTTCCGACGAGGAGCGCCAGAAGTTCACTACGTTGCTCGACGCTGGCTTCATCGACACGTTCCGCCAGCTTAACCCCGAAACCACGGGTGCGTATTCGTGGTGGAGCTACCGCTTCCATGCGCGCGAGAACAACGCGGGGTGGCGCATCGACTATTTCCTGGTGAGCGAGCAGTTGCGCGACAAGGTGCGCATGGCGCTCATCCATTCCGATATTTATGGCAGCGACCATTGTCCCGTGTCGCTGGAACTCGACGCATAAGGAGACTACGTGAGTAACGAACTCGATATTTCGGGCAAGGCTATGGACCTGAAGAAGGTCGAGGAGGGCGTGCGCCTCATTCTGGAGGGCGTGGGCGAAGATCCGAATCGCGAGGGCCTGCTGAAGACGCCGGAGCGCGTGGCGAAGATGTACGCCGAGTGCTTTGCCGGCCTTTCCGCCGACCCCGCCCAGTATTTCGAGACGACGTTCGACGAGCATCATGAGGAAATGGTGCTCGTGCGCGACATCCCGTTCTATTCCATGTGCGAGCATCATCTGGCGCCCTTCTTCGGTAAGGCGCATGTGGCGTACATCCCGGCCAGCGACGGCCGTATCTGCGGTATTTCCAAGCTTGCGCGCCTGGTGGATGCCTTTGCGCGCCGTCCGCAGGTGCAGGAGCGCCTTACCAGCCAGATTGCCGATACGCTCATCGAGCAGCTTCATCCGCAAGGCGTCATCGTGGTTATGGAGGCCGAGCATCTGTGCATGAGCATGCGCGGCGTGAAGAAGCCCGGCTCCAAGACGACGACGAGCGCCGTGCGCGGCGCCTTCGAGAAGAGCCACGCCACGCGCGCGGAAGCACTCTCCCTTATTTTTCGGTAGTAGCAGTTCAACGAAAGGAACTTGTACATGCGTTGCGTAATCTCCGTGCTTGGAAAGGACCAGAGCGGCATTGTTGCGGCTGTGTCCGCCGTTCTGTCCGAATGCCATGCGAACATCGATGATATCTCGCAGACCATTCTGTCGGGCATCTTCAGCATGACCATGATGGTCACGCTCGATACCGACGTGGCCGACTTCAACGAGGTCCAGGAAAAGCTTGCCGCCGTTGCCGAGAAAGTGGGCGTTCAGATTACGCTGCAGCGTCAGGACGTCTTCGACTTCATGTATAAGATCTAGTGCCTGCATCGGGGGAAATATCCGCATGGGGCCCGTATAGCGCAGGTCGCGCGCACGTGTTCGAGGCGTATGGCTCCTGCGTAAGCGGGAACGATTCGGGGTTGTTTGTCGTTGTGGCTGGCCCCGACTGCGGCGCTGCGTCGCGCGAGGCACTTTGCAAGTCCGCGGCTGCCCTTGGATATGGTGACGATGGCGTTACGCTCGTCGATCCGTCTGCCGGCCCCCTTTCCGCCGACGCGCTTCTCGAAGTGCTGGAGGGCCTCGACCCGGTTGCGGTGGTATGCGCGGGCGAGCAGGCTGCCGCCCTTTTCGCCGAGGCGTATCGGTGCGTTGTGGAAGTGGGGAAGCCCCAGCGCGTGCAGGGTAGGGAAGTGCGTTCGTTTCCGCATATCGACGACGAGATGGCGTCGAGCGAAGGGAAGCAGCGCGTATGGCATGCCCTGAAGAGCCTGCCCCATCTTGTCTCCCGGTAGGACGTTGTTTGCTTGATACCCCGTTTCCCTGGAAGCGGGGTATTTTTAATGCCCAGGGCAGCACAAGGGCCGCTTGCGCGGCCCCTGCACCAGACGAGAAAAGCATTACTGCTTTTGGAAGAGTAGCCTCACTATAATCCGTATATTATTCTCCGTCAAGAATAATTTTATGCACGTACCGCGACACCGCTTGGCCAATGGCTAAAATGAGGTCGAATTGCCCACGTGAAGTGAGATAATACGGAACGTAGAGAATAGGGGGCTCTAATCGCTGTATATGCGAGCGGTAACGTGGTCATATTGTGCAAAGCCATCTGCCTTATGCCCGCTATGGGAAAATTGGTAAGTCTACAAGCTGCAATTATGCAAGGAAGGCGCGTATGAACACCTCATTTGTTGCGCGTGCGGCAGGCGCTGCGGCCCTTACGGTCGCGTGCATGTTCGGCCTGGCCGCGTGCTCATCTTCGAGCAATTCCAGCGACGCTGTCGCCGCCAAGGTGAATGGCACGGAAATCTCCGAGCAGACCATTACCGACTACATCGAATCGTTCCGTGCTTCCCAGTCTCTCGAGAGCGAAGACGACTGGGGCAATTGGATGGCCTCGTATGGTATGGATCCGTCGAGCGTCCGCAGCCAGGTAATCGATTACTACGTGCAGAAGGAACTCAAGGTTCAGGCTGCCGAGGAAAATGGCGTGGAAGTCACCAACGAAGAGGTTGACGAGCAGGTTCAGAAGATGAAGTCGAACTACTCGTCCGACGATGCCTGGCAGCAGGCGCTTTCCTCCGCTGGCACCACCGAAGACCAATATCGCGACAGCGTGCGCACTGCCATGCTGGAAAGCAAGCTGAAGGAAGTCGTCGTGAAGGACGAGGATATCGAGCCCACCGACGAGGAAGTCCTTTCCATGGTGAGCCAGTACGCCTCTGCGTTCTCGGGCGCCAAGCGTTCTTCTCATATCCTGTTTAGCAGCGATGACGAGGCAACCGCGCAGAAGGTACTCGACCAGATCAACAACGGCGAGATCACCTTCGAGGATGCCGCGAAGCAGTACTCCACCGATACCGCTTCCGCCGAAAAGGGCGGCGATGTGGGCTGGGACCTGCTGAACTCCTTCGTCGATGCATACCAGACGGCTCTTGATGGTCTGGAAGAGGGCCAGGTTAGCGGTCTTGTAACCAGCGACTACGGCATCCACATCATCAAGTGCACGGAAGTGTATACGGCTCCCGACGAGGTTACGAGCCTCGATCAGGCCCCCGAAGCGCTGGTCGAATACGTCCGCTCGATGGTGAAGAGCAGCAACTTGAGCACGGCATACAACAACTGGCTCGAGGATTACCAGAATGCTGCCGACATCTGGACGGCCGATATGCCTTCTGGTCTGCCGTACGATCTGGATATGTCGAAGTACCAGACCGACACGAGCTCCGATTCTTCTACGAGCGGCTCCACCGATAGCAGCACGAGCACCGATAGCTCTTCGTCCACCGATGCTGCTACGAGCTCGTCTACGGATGCAACCAGCACCGAAGCGTCTTCTGCGGATGGTTCCGCAAGCACCGATGCCTCTAGCAGCTCCGACGCCTCCACGAGCGCATCTTCCACCGACAGCTCTAGCAACTCCGCCTCTACGAGCACTAACTAAAGCTGTTTCGATACGCAACGGAAGCCCCGCGACCTGGCCGAACCAAGTCGCGGGGCTTTTTGCGTTATGGCGGCAAGCTTAGCGGCGGCGGTAACTGAAGCTACAGCTCGCGGCTCTCGTATAGCTTGAGTGAGACGGCGGCGGAGGCTGCCAGGATGATGGCGGCCAGGCAGGCAAGCGCAGCGCAGCAAATTGCAACTCCGGCTGGGGTGCCGAGGAATGCGGCTACGTGTTCCGCCCCGGGGATTGCGGCATCAAATAGTCCACTGTTGGCAAGGAGCACTGTTGGCACGATGAGCAGCAATACGATGATGATGGGGAGAAACTGCGTGGTCCTGGTTTGTCCGAGCTTGAAGTAGATGGGCGTGGCAATGGACGCGATCGTGGCGCCGATAAGCAGGCTGAGCGCCGAAGCGAATGCCATGCTCTGCAGGAGCTCACCGTTCAGCGCAAGCGAGCTTCCCATCTCGCCGGGAATTACGCCGGCGGTGGCAAGGCCTCCTACCAGGAACGCGGCAACGAGCCCTACGGCGATTCCGCCAAGGCCAAGTACCGTGATTGCTCCGTAGCGGCCGAGCACGATGTCGCGACGCGATAGTGGCATGGCAAGGCGGAAGCTGTCCCAATCGTTCTGCTCGTCGTAGAGAGCCGCGACTGTGGCTCCCATCATGAAGAACATGACGGTAGTGATGGAAGGTACGGCAAGAACCGTTTGCATTCCGGCGCTAATAAGGATCGCCGCAAAGAGTCCGAGGCCAAGGAGCTGTTTTCCATAGTTGCGGAAAACCACGAGCTCGATGAGAAATGCGTGCTTCATTATCGCGCACCGCCTTTCAGGGTGAGGGAGAGGTAATCGTCGATGGTCATGCGGTCGCAGGGGACGTCGGGGAAGTTCTCCGCGAAGGCGAATCGGTTGGGAACGAGCAGGTCGATGGCATAGTCGCGCTTGAGATAGCGGATGCTCGCCTCATCGATGATGCCTGATGCGGCTACGCGTTCGAAATCTGCTACGCGGCAGCGGGCGATGCCTGCCATGTCGGTGATTTCGTCTTTCGGCTTATCGAAGACGATGCGCCCCGCGTCGATGCAAACGATGCGGTCGGCTATGCGTTCAAGGTCGGAAGTGATGTGGCTGCTCATGAGGATGGCGCGGCCTGGTTCGGCCACGAAATCGCGGAGGCGTTCGAGTATCTCGTCGCGCGCCATGGGGTCGAGTCCCGCTGTAGCCTCGTCTAGTAAAAGCACCTGAGGATGGTGGGCTAGGGCGCAGGCAAGGGAAAGCTTCATGCCCATGCCGCGCGAGAGGTCCTTCACCTGCTTGTCCATGGGCAAGCCAAGGTCGGATGCGAGTTTCGAAAAGGCGTGCTCATCCCAATTTGCATAGGCGAGAGCGTGGATGCGCCCCGCGTCGTCAACCGTTAGATGCTCAGGCAGCGAAACCGTGTCGAATACGATGCCGATGCGTTGCTTGGCTTCGGCGCCGGATGGGCGCGAGAGCTCCGCGCTCGACGTCCCAAGCATGCTCGCGGTGCCGTCGTCGAGCTCGATGAGCCCCAGCAGCGCTTTGATCGTCGTGGATTTGCCTGCGCCGTTCTGGCCAATGAAACCCACGACTTCGCCTTCGCCTATGGAAAGGCTGACGTTTTCGAGGGAGAACCCCTTGTAGTGTTTGGTGAGCCCGTGGGCCTCGACGAGGTTGCCGCGGGGGTTGCTGGCTGTCATGGAATGTCCTTTCGACGGCGCCCTTGCGGGCGCGCTATTGCTGTATCAGGTCGAGCATTTCCCGAAGCTCGCTGTCGGCAAGGCCGAGCACGCGGGCGCGTTCAACCGCCTGGGAGAGAAGCTCCTCGATTTCGCGTAGCTGTCCTTCGCGGATGAGCTCGGCGTTGCCGCCGGCAACGTAGCTGCCCTTGCCCTGGACGGTCTCGATGAATCCGTCGCGCTCTAGATCGGCGTAGGCGCGTTTCGTGGTGATAGCGCTCAAGCGCAGGCTGTTGGCAAGCGCCCGGATGCTTGGGAGTTGCTCGCCCTCCTTGAGCTCACCGGTGAGAATCGCAGCCTTGATCTGATCCTCTACCTGCTCGTAGATGGGCTTGCTGCTCGCGTTGGAAATGATGATGTCCAATAGTCGTTCCTTCTGCTTTGCTCCGCGGGCGTCCCCTTGGAGCCTGGCGCGTATGGCGTCTGTCTTCGGCGGACCGGGGGATGGGTACTGCTTGTCCTCTGTTGGTCCTACTGTATATACCCGATATGCACAGTATATACGCATCGATATGCAATGCAAGGGATCGTTTTGAGGGGCGGCACATTTCGTGGCAACAAAAAGCAGGTCCATTGCTGGACCTGCTGTATGTACGCTGGCGGAGGAGGAGGGGTCGGCATCCGCTGGCGCGGATCCCGACCCCTCCCTCGCAGGCTCGGTCGGGCGAATTCCTACGAACGTGCCACAGGCACGTTCGCTTGGCGGAATTCCACCTCATCGGTTCGAATCCCTCCGTGCGGCTACGTGGCAACAAAAAAGCAGGTCCATTGCTGGACCTGCTGTATGTACACTGGCGGAGGAGGAGGGATTCGAACCCTCGTTACCCGGGTTACGGGTAAAACGGTTTTCGAGACCGCCGCATTCAACCACTCTGCCACCCCTCCGTGAG
>NZ_JAZZJS010000012.1:0-1502 GCF_056180635.1 Denitrobacterium sp.
CGAACGACATCCATAGCAATTATGATCAGGATATTGGCTATGACGGACTGATGCTCCTGAAGAAGGAGCTTGGGCAACAGTACGCGCATGTCATTCTGGTCGACGCGGGGGATGCCGTGCAGGGCGCGCCGATCGGCTCGATTTCCGAAGGGCATGAACCGATTCGCATCATGAACGAAGTCGGCTAAAACATTGCCACGTTGGGGAATCATGAGTTCGACTTTGGATTCGATGTACTGGAGGCGTTGTGAAACGGTGAAGCGGCCAAAAAGACGCATGCGGTCCGCCGATGGCGCTTGCAAGCGTGCCGGGACCGTATTGCGCGCGCAGGGCGTCAAGCCGCGTCGCGATATCATCGAGCGCATCGTCCCAGCTCACGCGCTCCCATTCGCCCGACCCGCGTTCGCCCGCACGCCGCAGCGGGTAGTTCACGCGCCGCGGGCTGTCGAGCACGCCGAGGTTCATGCGCCAGCGGCGGCATCCTGCAAGGATGCGCGCATCGTATGGATAGCGCGTCGGATCGGGGCGCAACTTCACAACGCGGCCATCCTCGACGGTCGCGATGAAAGCGCAGCAATAGCCGCAGAAATGGCAGTTTGTCCGCTTCTCTTCAGTCATGGGACCATTGTAGCCGACCGCGCACAGCCCACGAATGGAAAGCGCGTAAATGGGGACAGTCCCCATTTACGGTAAAGCCAATAGCCTCGACTGCTGATTGGCCGATTATTGCTGGCCCAGACGCTCTAGCGCATGGCGCGCGAAGCGCCGCACCTGCTCGCTTCCCTCTTCCGCAGCACGTTGCAGCGCGGGAATGTAGCGCGGATCGCCGCTGTTGCCCATGACAATCGCAGCGTTCTGGCGGAAGATATCGAGGTCGCGGATATAGTTGTACATGACAGGCTTTATGCATGCCTCGTAGTAGGCGTCATCGCAGAACAGCACCTTCTCCAAATCGAACGCCCCGCTGAGCCACTCCAAGTACGGGTCCTTCGCCTTGGAGCTTTGCAGCGCCGCCTTATTGCGCGGGCAAGCCTCCTGGCACGCATCGCAACCGTGTATGCGCATCCCGATCAGGTCGATTGCCTCCATGTTTTTCGCAGGACCGGGCATGAAGTTGTTATACAGCACGCAACGAGACGCATCGAGCGACCCATCGTCGGCCATCGCATGCGTGGGGCAGGCATCGATGCACTTGCGGCAACCTTCTGGACAGGGGCGGCTGGGCTCATGCTCTTCGCATTCGAGTTCGACATCCACGGGAATCGAGATCATCACGATAAACGAGCCATGCTCGCCCGCATATGCGAAATTGTTCCGCCCGTACGTAATCACACCTGCGCGCGCAGCAATAGCGCGGTCCACGAGCTGCGTGTTCGAATAATCGTACAGCGAGTGCACGCCGACGGATTCCAGATACTGCTCGAACAAGACGATACGCTGCCCTTCGATTGTATCCTTGGGCGGCGTATAGCAACGGCCTAGATACATGCGCCCAGCGTACT
>NZ_JAZZJS010000013.1:0-28328 GCF_056180635.1 Denitrobacterium sp.
GTAGCTGTGGTTTTCCATGGCGCGGGGGCTTGTGATGCCGTCTTCCTTGCGGCTCATGATGCCGCTCGTGTTGTGCTGCACGATGGCGCCGATGGCCGTGTAGGGAAGGGGCGTGGTGCTGGCGAGGTAGTTCGCCATGACGTCCTGGTAGGAAATGCCCAGCTGCACCGAGCCAGCGCCCACGAGAGCATCGGCGCCGTCTTCCGGAGGCGTGACGATCGTGAGGTTGATGCCCTCTTCGCCGTAGTAACCCAGCGCCTGCGCGACGTAGATGCCCGTATGGTTCGTGTTGGGCGTGTAATCCAGTACGAGGGAGAGTTCCGATGCATCGCCCGACGTGGCGTTTTGCTGGCTTGTGGCGCAACCGCCCAGCGCGAGCGCGGCAGCTACGCTTGCTCCGCCGATGCCCGCGGCCTTCAGGAACGAGCGGCGGGAGAGGGACGATGCCTGTTCGGAGTGGTTCATTTGTCTTTCCTTTCGGCATGCTTCCAGGGCATGCAGATTCTTTCGAGTATGTCGATGAGTTTGATGAGGATGAGGGAGAGCGCGCTGATCACGATGATGACGGCGAACATGCGGTCGTAGGAAAACGACTTCCTCACGCGCGTCATGTACACGCCCAGGCCTGCGTCGCCGCCAAGCCATTCCGCGATTACCGCGCCGATGATGGCGTAGGTAGCGCTGATCTTCAGGCCGCTGAAGAAGTGCTCGGCAGCCTGGGGAAGCTGTGCGTGGCGGAAGATTGCCCAGCGCGAGGCTCCCATGGCGCGCATCATGTCCACGGTGTCGGGGTCGACCGACTTGAATCCGGCGATGAGCGAAATAGCGATGGGGAAGAACGTGGTGAGCGTGATGAGGGCTACCTTCGGCAGGATGCCGTAGCCCAGCCACAGCACCAGCAGGGGCGCGATGGCGACGGTGGGGATAGTCTGCGATACGGTGATGAGCGGCGATATGGCCAGGTATACCGTTTCGAATCGCTCCATGGCCACCGCGGCCACGAAGCCGAGCACGACGCCTGCGGAAAGGCCAATGGCCGCTTCGAGCAGCGTCGTTCCCGCATGCTGCGCCAGCAACTGCCAGTCGCCTACGAGCGCCTGTGCGACTTGCACGGGCGTGGGCAGCAGGAAGTTGGGGATGAGCCCGCTCGTTACCGCCAGATGCCAGCAGGCAATCGTGGCGGACACTACGGCAAGGGGTATCCCGATGCGCTTCAGTCGTTTGGCTCTATTTCCAGCGTGTGCGTTCATCGTCGTGCGTTGCGCGTTCTAGGCGATGCCGCGTTCGGCGAATTCCGTGTCGGTGGGGTGGTACTTGCCGATCTTCTCGTCGGTGGACATCACGCGCCCGCCCGGGTGCCAGCTGATCTTCACGTAGCTCGCCATCTTCTCGCAACCGGCGGCGGCACCGGCTTCCATGCATTCCTTCAGCAGGCGCATGCAGCTATCGAAATCGCCTTCGATGGTGGTTTCGAAGGGGCCGACGTAGTAGTCGAGGCCGCTTGCGTCGATGGCGGCGATTACCTGGTCGACGATTTCGCACGTGCGCTTATCGTCGGGTGCGTCCAATGGAAGATATTGGATCGCGATTGCACATTCCATAGCGTGTTCCTTTCGTACCGCTACGGGGCGAAGCCCCGCGCCAAAGCAGGGCCCGCACCTAATGTGCGCGCGTTTCCCTACGCTGGCATTATCCAGACAGGTTCTATGAGTCGAGGGCCGCGTGCCCTCCTCTCAGCCAGGCGAACGTCCTAGCTCCCCGAGAAGTTCGGTTATTGTAGCACGGCGATTTGCAGGCGCTATAGCGAGTCTGCGCAGGTGCCCGTAAAGGCCCCCAGCGGGGCGAACGGGGCGGTGAGCGGCCTATTTATGGCCCAGAGACTCCGCAAGGTCGATGAGTTCCTGCTTGGAATGCACTTCCATCTTCGCGTAGAGCGACTTGGTGTAGCTCTTCACCGTGTTGATGGACAGCGTAAGGTCTTCGGCGATGTACTTCGCCGTTCTGCCGCGCACCAGCAGCTCCATGATCTCGCGCTCGCGCGTGTTCAGGTTGTAGCGCTCGTAGATGGCCTCGTTCGGGTTTTCGCTTTCCGCGACGGATTCTGGCTTGGGTGCCTGCTTGGGTTCGGGCGCGGATTCGCGTGCCGGTTCTGCCCCCTTGTTCTTCGTAAGGGAGTAGATGGACGTGAATGCGAAGACGACGTACACCACCGTGAGCACGATGGCCGTGTCGGTTGCGACGGCTTCGTTCGCATGCCTGTACAGGGCATGGCTGAAGCCGATGCCGCAGCAGAGCCCCACCCATACGCACGATAGGAGCATGGGCGTGGCGCGGTGCCTGAGGCACGTGTCGCGCAGCGTGATGCACACGCCCAGAAGCGTGAGCGCTGCCACGCGGAAGATGGTGAGCACGACGACGTTGAACACGCTCACGTACCAGCTGGGCGCGAAGGGAAGCAGGAACGCGGCCGTGACGTCGATGAGATAGCAGATTTGCACGAGCTTGATGGGGTTCCGGCTCTCGCTTCTGAACCGGGCCAGTATGAATACGATCGCGACGCTCAGGCAAACCGTGATTGCCTGGTTGATTTCGGGGTCGCGCAGCAGAGGCGCCACTTCCGTGCTATGCAGGAACATGGGTCCGCTGATGCCGTAGATGAAGCTCAGGATGAGCATCGAGATGACGACCGCGCGAATATCGTGGGCGTAGAGCTTTTTCGCCTTACATGGTTTCAGGTAGTCGGGCGTGCCGACTTTGCTGATGGGAATGGTGCATCCCATATACGTCATAACTACGGTGAGCGCCAGCATGAGTATGGCCAGCACTACGCCCGGAAGGACGATGGATATGCAGAAGAGCACGGCGCCAAGAGCATAGGAGCGCAGTACCTCCAGGCGCACGTCCTCCCATTCGCGCATGGCCAAGATGCCAATCCAGGAATAGTAGCCCAGAGCCGACGCCGCGCCGCAGATGATGCCCGTGAGGACGCGCACCACGTGGGGCGTGGGCAGGAGCGTTTCGAGGAATACGAGCAGGATGCCGGTTACGAACAGCGCTCCGCTCGCGGAAACGAGCATGCGGTAGAACGGCGCGGGGCCAACGCTCACGTCGAAGGGGAGCGTTCCCGAGGTAAGTCGTTTCGAGATATGCTCCGAATACGCGTAGAGTGCCGCGCAGGTGGCCACGATGCCAAAGGAAAGCGCGGGAGAGAAGAAGTCGATTTCGCGTGACGTGCCGAATGAGGCGAGGTTTCCCGAAAAGAGCAGGATTATGTTAAGGGCCCAGACAATGCCAAAGCCAAGGCCCTTCCATTGGCCTATCAGCGAATGCATGCTAAAAGCTGCCGTTTTCGTTCTCTCTATCCCCATCTCATTCCTTTCCGGAGGGCATAATACGTCATCGTTTATGCTCCGGGGCGGATATTTTGGCGGAAGGCATGCGCAACTTTAAAATCCCCACGTTTTGGGTGAGCTGCGCGCCGTCCCACGTTTAGAGGGTGTCTATTTCGAGCGGCTGAAGGTTCGTATATGTGTGCGCTGTGTTTTTGCGTTCGCGATTCTCATCGCCGGCAACGTGGCTGCGCGGGGGAGCGTGGGCTCACGTGCGCCCGCGCTAATGATACGTAGATGCTCTGATATACTTCTGCGCGTATGAAAACCTTTCTAGTACATATCGCCAAGGGCTTGTTCAATCTGCTGTACAAGCTTTTCTGCGCTACCACCAAGCGCAGGGACGAGATTCTCTTCTTCAGCAGGCAAACCAACGAGCCTAGCTACGATTTCTGCTCTCTTGCGCGCGACTTCGAAGCGCTGGGATGGCATCCGGTTATTCTGGTGAAGAAGCTGGCGAAGTCGAGCGTCATCCCGTATTCGGGCATGGTGTTCCGCGAAATCTATCATCTGTCGCGCTGCCGCATCTGCGTCGTCGATCGCTACGACCCCGTCATCTGCATGCTTAACTTCAAGAACGACGAGCGCCCGCTGAAGGCAGGCGAGCATCCCGTGCACACCGATTACCCGCAGGAGCCCATCGTCGTGCAGCTCTGGCATGCGTTCGGCGCCTTCAAGAAGTTTGGCTACCAGAGCCTCGACACGCCCGAGGGCCATCGCTCGCAGACGCTCGAGCGCTTCGACATCCACCGTAACTACTCGTGGGTCGTCTGCTCGGGCGAGGCGTGCCGCAGCGCGTTCGCCGAGGCGTTCGGCTATCCCGAAGAGCGCGTCATCGCGCTGCATCGCCCTGAGTTCCACAAGCTCAAGGGCTTGCGCCGTAGCGGCGGAGCGGAACTCGTCTTCAACGACCCGCCCATCGCGCTGTTCGCGCCCACGCTGCGCAAGAGCAAGAACTCGCCGCATCCGTTCCGTGAGGAATTCGAGCGCCGCGAGAAGCTGCAGCATCGCCTGAACGCGAAGATCGCCTGGTCGTTCCATCCGCTCGACCAGGGGCTTTCGGCGCCCGGCGATGTATCGGAGGCGCTGCTCACCTGCGATATCGTGGTGACCGATTACTCGTCCATCGTGTACGAGGCGTTCCTCCTGGGAAAGCCCGTTATCTTCTACGTGCCCGATATCAAGCAGTATCGCAAGAGTCCCGGCTTGAACGCCGATCCTCTGGGCGTGGCGCCCGAGCTCTGCGCGCGCACCGAAGACGAACTCGTGTCGAAGGTGAATCGCATCGTGCGCGCTCCCGAAGGCTACAAGTGGAGCGCTTTCGAGCGCTTCGTGGCCCAGGCGTTCGATGGTGGCCGCGACGACTGCGTTGAAACGCTGCGTGCGCTGGCGAAGCGCCCGTAATGCCGTGTTCTATCGATAGGGGAATGGATTGATGAAACGCGAACGCCCCCGGGTATCGGTTATCGTTCCGTGCTACAACGTGCAGGCCTACATTGGCGCCTGCTTGGACTCGCTTATGCGCCAGACGTTCGTCGACTTCGAAGTCGTTTGCGTTGACGATGGCTGCACCGATGACACGATGGCCGTTGCGCGCGAAACGGTAGCGGGCGATAGTCGCTTCGTGTTCGTCAGCCGGCCCAACGGCGGCCTTTCCGCAGCTCGCAATACGGGCATTGAGGCTTCCAGCGGCGAATACCTGCTGTTCCTCGATTCCGATGACTATTACGTCGATAACGCCTTGGAGCGCCTGGTTGGCACCGTGGACGAAGCGGGCCTCGACGAGCAGGGCGTGCCCCTCGAATACGTCGATTTCACGGCGCAGTCGTTCTACGAAAGCAGCGAGCTGCGCAAGACGAACGAGGAGGAATACGGCACGCGTAGCGATATTGCGGGCGTGATGAGCGGCCAGAGCCTCTTCGCGCGCTATCAGGAGCTGCGTCAGTATATCTGCTCTGCATGCTTCCACATGCTGCATCGCGGCCTGTTCGAACGCAGCGGCATTCGCTTCCGCGAGGGCATCATCCACGAGGACGAGCTCTTTTCGCCCCAGATCATCGCCTATGCGCGTCGTGCCGCGTTCCTGAACGAGCCGCTGTACATGCGTCGCATGCGCGAGGGCTCCATCATGACGGCCAAGCGCGGCATGCGCAACGTGACGAGCTTTTTCGCGCTCACGCAGGAGCTCCATGCCTGGGCGCGCGAGCATGCGAGCGAGTTCGAGCCTGCGTACGTCGATGCGCTCGCCCAGCGCATCTTCGAGCTGCGTTCCATCATGGCGGCGGACGTCCGCACGATCGACCCCGCTCAGGCTGCCACGTTTGCGCAGGGACTTCCGGCGGTCGATCGCATGGAATTCCAGATGTACGCAGTGCAACCCGCAGCGTGGGATGCCGACGTGCGCGATTCGTACTCGTATCGCCTGGGCCATGCGCTGCTCGCGCCTGTGCGCTTGCTGAAGCGGAAGTAGCAAGAAGCCAGCTTGCGCCCGTTTTCCGCGTGAATAATCGCCTTGGGGTGGGCTTCCTCCCGCGTTCTTGAGATAATACTCGGGTGGATTAAACGGAGGATACATGAAGAAACTTATTGCCCAGTTCATGAAATTCGGCGTTGTCGGCGTTATCGCCTTTGTCATCGATTACGGCCTGCTTGCGCTTCTCACCGAGGTCTTCAGCGTAAACTACCTGGTGAGCGCAACGATTTCGTTCACCGTTTCGGTGATTTTCAACTATGTCGCGTCCATGCGCTACGTCTTCACGCACAAGGAAGACATGTCGCGTCGCCGCGAATTCGTCATCTTCGTCATCCTGTCGGTAATTGGCCTGCTTATCAATAACTTCTGCATGTGGGCGGGCGTTGAACTGGCTGGCATTCACTACCTCATCACCAAGATCGTGGCCACGGCCATCGTCATGGTCTGGAACTTCGTGACGCGAAAGATTTTCCTGGATGCGGGCGATGCTCCGCAGGAGGGGGAGAGCACACATGAGTGATTCCACGAGGAAAACGGGCCCGGTAACCGTTCGCGCGTACGGGATGTCGCTCGAGAAGCACGCGGAACAGGCAGCGGAGCCGGCCCAGCCCCAGGCTGCTGAGGAAGCTCCCGCCAAGGAGGTCGAAGAGCCTAAGATCGAGCCAGCAGTTGTTGCCGCGGCTGCGGCCGCTCCCAAGGTCGAGGATTCCCAGCTAGAAGAGCCGAAGGCCGAAGAGGCCTCTACGGCTCAGCCCGCAGACAAGGAAGACGCGACTTCTGCCGCCGCTGAAGATGCTGCCACAACCGCCGCCGCAGCTCCTTCCATGTTCACGTACGATACGCCCCGCTCCAAGGGCAGGCCCCGCATGAAGCATGGCGCACGCGTGGCCGTTATCATCGGCTGCATCCTGGTGTGCCTCGCGCTCGTGGCGCCGCTCGTGGTGGTGGCGTCCTACGATCGCCCCAGTGGCGACGACTTCACGTACGCCCTCACCACGTCTCAGCTCGTTGCCAGCGGCAATGCGAACCCCATCACGCTCATCCAGGCTGCGGTACAGACGTCGCTTTCCTACATGCAAACCTGGCAGGGCCTCTATACGTCGGCGTTCCTGCTGGCGCTGCAGCCAGGCATCTTCGGCGCGCAGTATTACGGCATCGGTGCCGTCGTGCTCATTGCGCTCACGTTCCTGGCTTGCCTGTATTTCACGCGTCGCGTCGAGAAAGACCTGCTCGCACTTCCCGCTCGCTGGTGGATTCCCGCAGGCATGGCGCTCGCGACGTTCCTGCTTCTGTGCATGCCCGATGTATGCGAGGGCATTTTCTGGTTCAACGGGGCTTGGAACTACACGCCGTTCTTCCTTCTCGCGCTTGTGAATGCGGGGATTTCCATTCGTTCGCTCACGGTGAAATCGACGGTTACCCATGGGTTCTGCGTCGTGGGGCTCTGCATCCTGCTGTTCCTCACGTCCGGTGGCGACCACGTCATGGCGTTCTATAACATCATGCTCGCGCTCGGCTGCGCGGTCATCGGCTTCGTGCGTCATCGCTGGGCACAGGTGTTCCCGCTGCTCGTGGGTGCTTTCGGGTTCTATCTGAACGTCACCGCCCCGGGCACGGCCGTTCGCCAGTCGTATTTCACGAGCCCCGGCGTGGTGAAGACCATCGCCGTCTCGGGCCTGTACACGTTGCAGGGCCTGCAGGAGCTCTTGAGCGTGTCGTTCTTGCTGTTCCTCATCGTCCTCACGCCCATCCTGTGGGCTTGGGCGGGCAGCACGCGTCGCACCGTGCGCGTTAGCCATCTGGTGATTTTCGCGCTTCTCTCGTATCTGGCCATCGTGGGCCTGAACTGCGCACCGTACTACGGCATGGGCGTGTTCGGCGAGGGTCGCGTGCGCAACGTCGTGTGGTTTGCCAGCGTGGTACAGGCAATCATGCTGTATGGCTACGGCCTCTGCCTCGTGCGTCAGCGCGCCCGCAATGCCAGCGTGCGTGTCGACCTGGTCACCAAGGGCATTCCCGCGGCGCTCATCGCCGTTCTCATCGTGGGCTGCATCGCCGGCATTGCCGCGTTCGGTGGCGCTTCGGTGGGGAAGAGCAATGCGCTTCTTGCCCTGGGCGACCTGCGCGATGGCAGCGCCGCCCAGTTCGCGTACGAGAACGATTCGCGCGATGCTGCGCTTTCCGCTGCCAGGGATAGCCGCGACCTCGTGGCCGTGCCCCGCCTGGAAGCGCACCCGCAAACGCTTTTCTTCACCGACCTCAACAACGACATGGGCGATGATTGGGCTGCCGCGGTTGCTGCGTACTATGGCCTGGTAGGAGTGGTGTATGAGTAGCGTTTCCCCGCAGCTATCCGTCATCGTTCCCGTTTACAACGCGCAAACGTACCTGCATCAGGCGCTCGATTCGGTTGCGTCCCAGACCTTTTCCGATATCGAGGTCCTGCTCATCAACGATGGCTCCACCGATGCGTCGGCTGCCATTCTTGCCGAATACGCCGCTGCCGACGATCGCTTTCGCGTGATTTCGAAGGAAAACGAGGGCTATGGCGCCACGGTGAACCGCGGCATCAACGAGGCCCGTGGCGCGTACGTTGCCGTATTCGAGCCCGACGATTTCCTCGAGCCCAATGCGTACGCAACCCTCATGGAGCTTGCGCTGTCATGCGATGCCGATATCGCGAAGGCCAACTATTGGTTCTATTGGAGCAAGCCGCAGGAGCGCAATCAGGTCATTTCGGTGGTTTCGTCCCAGATGGCGGAAGGCCCCTTCACACCGCGCGATATTCCCGAAATCGTCTTTGGCATTCCGTCTATCTGGTCTGCCGTGTATCGTCGCGCATTTCTGGACGAGCAGGGTATCCGCCTGCTCGAAACGCCGGGCGCCAGCTACCAGGACCTGGGCTTTTCGTTCAAGGTCTTTTCGGCTGCCCAGCGCATCGTGGCAACCGAAGCTCCCGTCCTGCATTACCGTCAGGACAACGAGTCCTCGTCGGTGAACAGCCCGGGGAAAGCCTTTTGCGTGTGCGGCGAATTCGACGCCATCGATGCGTTCATCTGCGAAAACGAAGGTCGTTCCTGGCTTGCGCCGTACGCGTTCCGCCTTCGCTACGATAGCTATATGTGGAACTTCCAGCGCCTCGAGGGCTCCCTGCGCGCCGACTTCCTCGCTCGCATGCACGACGACCTGCAGAGCGGGGTCGATGCGGGGGCGTACGACGAGTCGCTCTTCAAGCCCCATCAGCGCAAGAACCTCGACGTTATCCTGAAGCGTCCCAACACGATGCTGAAGCATCTGCCTGCGCATCCCTCCGCCATGCAGAAGATGGCGTACTACACGCGCATTGGCGGTTTGGGCACCGCGTTGGCGATGGTGAAGGCGCGCTAAGGCCTATGACGAAGACGCAGGTCGCCAAACGGAGTGGTGGTGCTTCGGGGCGTGTGCGCGGGGCGTTAGTCTACGTCCTGTCGTTCGCGTTGCCCTTGCTGGTCCTCTGCTGCGTCTTTGCGCTTCGGGGCATGTACCCCTTCGGGGAAACCGGCGTGGCCGTATGGGATATGGACATCCAGTACATCGGCTATTTCGAGTGGTTCTGCAATGTGCTGCACGGACAGGGCTCGCCGTTCTACTCCTTCTCGATGGGCATGGGCGAAAACACCGCGGCCTTGGTGGGGTACCACCTCTCCAGCCCGTTCAATCTGCTGCTCGCGTTTTGGGATAGCAGCAAGATCGTCGAGTTCTTCAACGTCGCGGTGCTCCTGAAGCTATCCTGCGCGGGCGTGACATGCTTCGCCTTCGTGCGCTCAAGGTGGAATGTGGGCGCGCTTGCGCTGGCCGCATCGACGTCGTACGCGTTGTGCGGATGGGCGTTTGCCCAGGCGAGCAACATCATGTGGCTCGATGGGTTCATCATGCTCCCGCTCGTTGCGTGGGGTACGTACCGTGCCGTCGATTGCGGGCGCTACGGCTTGCTGTTCTGCTCCGTTGCGCTTTCCATCCTGTTCAACTGGTACAGCGCCTACATGAATTGCCTGTTCTCGCTTCTGCTCTTCCTCGTGTATCGCTGGGAAGTGCTGGGCGCTGGCAGCGTGGAGCTGTCGCGTCGTGCGCGTGCGGCGCAGGCTATACGGCATGTCGTGTGGTCTCGTGCGATGCTTCGCTATCTGGTCACGATGTGTTTGGCCCTCTGCGCGAGCATGGCGCTGTTCCTTCCATGCGCGCTCTGCCTCGTGGAAGGTACGGAAAGCAGCTTCAGCTTGCTGAAGGCGCTTGTGCCCATCCCGCTGTTCGCCCCATGGGATATTGGGGCGTACATGGTGTCGGGCGTGGTGCCCGAAGCGTCCACGAGCCGTGTTCCCGCACTCTATGTGAGTGCGTTTGCCCTGTTGGCGGCTGCGTTGTTCTTTGCCGACGGGGGCGTTTCCAGGCGCAAGCGCATCGCTCTGGGCATTTTGCTGGCATGCGCGCTGGCGGGCGTCATGCTGGTGGGGCCGTCGGTCGTATGGAGCGACATGAAGCTCACGACGTCGTTCTTCTTCCGCCATGCCTACGTTGTTGCGTTCGCTGTCGTGCTGTGCGCGTGCGAGTGGCTTTCTCGCGTGTGGAAGCTTGCGGGTTCGTCGAGGCCTGAATCATCGCAGGTTGCACGCGCGTGCAGCGGTCGCGTCGTGCGGTGCACGCTTGTTCTGGCCGCCCTCGTGCTCGTTTCTTCGGTAATCGCGCTTGCGACCCATTCCGAGGGCGCTCCCTCGTTAGTGGGCGTGCTCGCGACGCTTGCCGCGCTTGCGCTGTCTGCTGCGCTTCTTGCCGCCATCGTGCCCCGTCGCGTTTCGATGCGCGTAGCGGCATGCCTGGTCGTGTTGCTCGTATCGCTCGACGTGGGGTTCAGCGCGTTCCAGTCGTTCCGCGTCTACCAGGCTCCCGTTGATGCGCATAGTGCGACCTGCGAGCAGCTCGATTCCGCGATGGAGCTCGCATGCGGCGATGATGCGAGCGCGCTTGTGAACATGGCGGGCGTCGATCGCGACGGTACGCGTTGCGAAACGGCGATTCCCCAGACCACCGCATTGTTCTCATCGTCGGTTCAGAGCATGGGCGAATACACCTCCATGGTGAACGGGTCGCTGTATTCCATGCTGTCGGCGCTGGGTTATACCGAAAACGACCCCATTTTCGGTTACTACTCCAATTCCTCGCAGCTTCTGGCCGATTCGCTGCTGGGGGTCGATTGCGTTTACTCGGCAATCCAGCCCGCGGGCAATGTTTCGCTCGTCGAGGGTGCGGATGTGAATGGGTATTCCCTCTATCGCTACGACGATGCGCTTCCCGCGGGATATGGCATTGCGGGCGACGGCGACGTTACGTGGGGGAACGATGCGTTCCAGAACCAGGCGCTCATGCTTCAGGATGCGACGGGTTCCAACGATGCCCTGAACGTGTATGTCGCGGCCGACGCTTCCGAGGTTTCCGCAACCGAGGGTGCGTGCGAGCGTTCGTTCGATGTGTCCATTCAGCAGGATGGTGCGCTCTATCTAGAGTTCCCGCTCGTTGCGCGCGAGTGCCAGGATCATTGCTGGAACATGGCGGCCCAGGTATATGTGAACGGGTCGCCCGTCGAGCTTATTGGCACGAACTTCAGCGGGAACATGCTCTACGCCGGCTCGTTTTCCGCGGGCGATACGGTGCGCGTCACGCTCGCGTTCCTCAACCCCACTGCTTCTTGCATGGCGTATGCCGACGACGGCCATCATGCCTCCACCGTGGGGGAGTGCGTCGAACGTGCTTCGGCAGACGAGCTCGTCGTGGCGAAGTCGCTCGATGAAGCGCTGCTCGCGCAATGCCTCTCGAATGTGGATGCCGCAGGGTTCAGCGTTGTTACCTGGGAAGATGGCCATGTTGTCGCATCGTTCGATGCCTCTTCCAACGAGATGCTCATGCTGCGCATTCCCTATGCCTCGGGCTGGGAAGCGTTTGTCGACGGCGAGCGCGTGCCTCTGTCCGCATGCTATACGGGCCTTACCGGCATTTGGGTGGAGCAGGGAAGTCATACGGTCGAGCTTCGCTTCACGCCGCCTGGGCTGTATGCGGGCATGGCCTTGTCGGTGTTCGGCGTTTTGGCGTTCTTCGCCTTACGTCGCAGGTGGAGCGCTATCGACCGCTCTTAACGCGCGTGAAGAGCGGCAGGAGCCTTTGGCGTGCGATGTGGATGATGCGCCCCAGGGCAAGACAAGCTCCCGTGCGCTTCGCCTTCAGCGGCTTCAGGCACATGGAAAGCGCGCGGCTGCTTTCCGCCTGCGCATGCGGGATGAGCTCGTTGAATAGCTTGTCGCGAAAGACCTGCTCGCACCATTCTTTGCGCTGACCGTGGTTCATGTGCGCCTGCGTGTCGCAGTTGCGTTCGAGCGCGGAAAGCACGTAGCGCGCGTACAGGCTTCCCAACGTCGCCATCGTGGGCTCGTCGAGCGTGCCCCATGCGCGCTGCTGTTCGGCGAGCATGCCGATGCGCCTGCGATGGAGCTCGTAGTAATCGGGAATGAACTTGTTCGTGAGGTTGTCGCGCAGGCGTCGTGCGTAATGGTATGGGGCGCTTGCCAGCACGTTGAGCGATTCGAGGTTCTGGAACGCCTTGACGTTGAACGCGATGTCCTCGATGAGCTTCACCGTTTCGAACTGGGCGTCAATCGACCGAAGATAGGCGAGGTTGTAGATCTTGTTCCACGCATAGCCCAGAAGCGTTTGGCGCTCGAGCTCTACCACCTGGGGCCGTAATGCCTTCGAGCTGGCGAAACGCTGTGCTTTGGGAACGATTTCGTGATGGTAGAGGTAGGCCCCCGCAGCGTCGAAATAGCGTTCGTTGGCGCCGAAGACGGTGATGTCTGCCTCGTTTTCCCGCAGTGCGTCCAGGCAATCCTGCAGGAGGGTGGGCTCGTACGCGTCGTCGGGGTCGGGCATCCAAAGGTAGGCGCCCCTTGCGGCGGCGATGCCGGAATTGCGTGCCTCGGAAAGGCCCTTGTTATGCTCGTGGCGAACGAGGCGAATGCGCGCGTCGGAGCGCATGGCATCTTCCACGATGCGCGCGCTTGCGTCGGGCGAGGCGTCGTCGACGCAGATGAGCTCCCAGGAAGGGCAGGTTTGCGCCTGAATGCACGCTATGGCCTGGCCGATGTATTCTTCCACGCCGTATACGGGCATCACTATGCTGAATGTGGGTTGTTCCTGGGTCATCGTTTCTCGCATGATTCGTCGGGTTCTTTGAAGATGATACAGGATTGGCGTGTCGTGGCGGTAAGATATAGCAAAACGATAGAGCGATGTGCGCGATGAGCGGGAGGTTTCGTGGCCAGCATTTCAGTCATCATGCCCGTCTACAATGGCGGGAAAACGCTTGCGCGTGCGCTTCGCTCCCTTTCCTCGCAGACGTTCCCCGATTGGGAATGCATCTGCATCGACGACGGCTCCACCGATGGCACCTCCGCTATGCTCGACGAAGCTGCGCGCGCTGACGGTCGAATTAAGGTGGTCCATCAGGCCAATGCTGGCGCTTCCGCTGCTCGCAATGCTGGCTTGTCGTGCGTGACGGGGGCATACGTCACGTTCCTCGACGCCGATGACGAATTCGAGCCTACGGCGTTCGAGCAGATGCTCCAGGCGCTTGGCGTGCAGGAGGGCAATCTGGCGGAATGTGGCTGGGATGCCCTTGCGTTCGGCGCGCGCTGCGTGCCCGCTGGCGCCGAATCCGCTTGGTTCCAGGCTCATGCCGTTCCGCGCGATGCGGAATACCATGCGTTCGAGCCTGCGCTTCTCTTTTCCGAGAACACCATTCCGCGCTTGCAGGTTCTATTTCGTGCGTCGCTGCTGGGCGACGAAGCGCTTCGGTTCGACCCCGCCTTATCGATGGGCGAGGACCTGGCGTTTCTCTGCGCTCTCTATGCGCGCGCGAACAACGCCAGGCTCTCGTCTAGGCAGGTGTATGTCTACCACGTCGACAGTGAGGGGTCCGCGATGCATCATGCATCGCTCGACGTGCGCGACAAAATCGATCGCGACCTCGATGCGCTGTGCGCCATCTTTGCCGACTGGCAAGCGCTTGGGTTCTTTCCCCGCTATGCGACGCAGCTTGTGGAATGGTCGGTTGCCTTCATCGAGTACAGTCTGCTGCGCCAGGATGCGTCATGGCGCGCTTCTCGTTTCGTGCGCCTGCGCAATGCGTGGCGCGAGGCGCTGGGGTCGTGCGACGAGTCGGAGCTTTCGCTTTCTCCGCATGTTCGCTCCATGGTGTCGCTATGTCTGACCTGTTCCGATGACGGCGCGCTTTCGGTGGGCGAATCCAGTGCTTCCCGCATTGCCTTTACGTGGCGTTTGAGGCAATATGGTGTGGCAGATATCGTTTCCACGGTCGTGGGGAAGCTTCATCGCTAAGCGCCTTTCGGCGTTGCTCTCTTTTCGTCGAATAATTGTTTCATTCGCGGTGTCAATTCTTGTGCACGGCTTGATGTCTGAGTATCCTGACGCTATTGGTTGTCTATCGGGGGCTCGTGTGTTCAGTTTGTCTTCAGTTGTTCGCTTGCGCTGGTGCGCTTTGTGCACCGGCGTTCTTTTTGCATGCCTTTCGTTCGTTCCCGCATCGTATGCGGCTGAGGAAGCGGGCTCCGCTGATGCGATTGTCCCGCAGGTAGAGGAGGCTATCGAGGAAGACGTCGACGAGCCTAGCCAGTCTTCTGAATTTGCGGGCGATGGGAAAAGTCTCGATGGGGAGGCGTCGCTGCAGCTTGCTGCTTCGCCCGCATCTGGCGATGTCGCAGCGGCAGCGGCCGAGCCCGGCGAAGGCCAGGAGGCAGATGGGGAAGAGCCAGCGGCTGCTCCGTCTGCGGTAGGCGAGGAATCTCCCGCAACTGCGGCGCTTGCCGCCCAGGCCGAGGCCCAGCAACCAGCTGCCGCGACAAGCTCCGAAGGTCTTGCGGCTGCTTCGGAAGCTTCCTACGAATCGACCCATCAGAACGTGTATCGCCTGTACAACCCCAATTCGGGAGAGCACTTCTATACCATCTCCCTCGACGAGGCCGTTTCGGTATGCGAATCGGGGTGGCGTTGGGAATCCGTTGGCTGGGTCGCTCCCACAACGGGCAATGCCGTGTATCGCCTCTACAACCCGAATGCGGGCGACCATCACTATACGTGCTCCACCGCCGAACGCGATCGCCTGAAAGCGCTCGGCTGGAAATACGAGGGTATCGGCTGGTATTCCGATTCTGCGTCTCAGCTGCCCATTTACCGCGAATACAACCCCAATACGCTTGCGGGCGCGCATAACTTCACCGCAAGTTCGCAGGAGGATATCTCGCTTGGCAAGGCGGGTTGGAAGCGCGAAGGCGTTGCATGGTACGCCACGGACGGCTCGGTAATCGCCATCCAGGGCCGCTGGATTACCACGTCGGCGTGGGGTTCCAAGCGGACGATCTGGCTTTCTTCCGACGGCACCATCGCGCGTTCCCGCATCGTGAGCGCTTCGGAGGGCGCGGGCGTCGATTGCTACGTCGATGCTAACGGCGTGGTGCAGAAGGGGCTTGTGACCCTCGACGATGGCGCGACGTATTTTTCGGGCTCCACCGGCGAGCTTGCTCCCACGTTCTCGGCCGTTATCTCCAATGCCCAGGGAACGATGACGCAGACACTCGTATCTTCGTGCGCTGCCGGCGGCGTGTATCTCTTCCTTCCGTCGTATGCGTCAACCGATTCGGTTGCGATAACCGCCCGTACGCTCGACGGTGCCACGGCTCGCGTTGCCATCTCGGGAAATGGCGTGTCCGTGGTGGTGGAGAACGCCACCGTCGTTAGTCTTGCGTCGCTTGACGCGCTTCTTGCATCGCAGGGTGGCGCTACGTTGGCGATGTCGTATGGCAAATCGGCTACTGCCACGCTTGTCATCATGAAGTCTGCCGCCATCGATGCCCTGTTCGTGACGAGCGCCGACGCCGATGCGTGCGGTCGTGCGTACGTGGAGGCCAGTCCCGATCATTCGGTGAAGGCGAATGTCGCCATAGCGCTTCTGAATGCCGCGGGTGCGGTGGTCTACGATGCCGACGACCTTGCATCGGGCGTGTACTCCACCATCAAGGGGCGCGGCAATTCCACGTGGAGCTTCGGCGCGAAGAAGCCGTACCAGATTTCGCTCTCCTCGAAGTCCGACCTTCTGCAGACGGGCGACTCGTCGAACAAGGCCAAGAAATGGGTGCTGCTCGCCAGTGCGGCCGATGCCACCATGCTTCATTCCGCCATTGCGTACGACATCGGCCGTGAGTTGGGAATGCTTGGCATGGAGGGCATGTTCGTCGACCTGTATTACGATGGCGAGTATCGCGGTACCTACTATCTGTGCGAGAAGGTCGAGGTGAAGTCGGGCCGCGTTGAAATAACCGACTTGGAAAGCGCGATTGAGAAGGCCTGCAAGAAGGCGGGCGTCGACGTGAGCACGCTGCCCACCGCGCAGACCGAGAACAAATTCGGCTACACGTTCCAGTATGTCGAGGGCGCCGCCGATCCAAGCGACATTACGGGCGGGTATCTTATCGAGCGCGATGGCGCGTACTATGCCTCCGAAGCATGCTGGTTCAACACGAGCGTGGGCTACTTCGTGGTGAAGAGCCCCGAGTATTGCTCGCTGGCGGCCATGAAGTACATCAGCGAATACGTGCAGCAGGCCATCTACAACCTCTCCGAAAACGTGTTCTACGAAGATGGCAGCACGCCCGCGTTCGATCTCGAATCCCTGGCGACGACGTACGCCGTGAACGAGTTCTTCAAGAACATCGATGCGTTCTATTCCTCGACGTATTTCTACAAAGACGTCGACCCTGCCGAAGATACGTATGCGCCCCTGATGGCGCAGCCGCTGTGGGACTTCGACGCCTCCATGGGCCTGCGTATCGACTGGCCCACGAACGCATTCCGCTCGTACGAAGGGTTCGTCTTGCCCAGTGCGGGTTGGGTGAACGAAAGCTCGGTTCTGCTCGAGCGTGCGCGCGAAATCCTCGTTGAGTCGATTTGCCCCCTGGTGGATAAGGTGCTTCTGGGCAATGCGAATGCGACGGGCTCGAACGGCATCCTGCATTCGATTGCGTATTACCGCGGCCTCATCGCCTCTTCCGAGCGCATGAACGAGGTGCTCTTCGGGCTGACGAGCTTCGGCAACGAAATCGAGCCGTTCGAAACGTACGACGCCAACGTCTTGTACCTTTCGAATTGGCTGAAGTGGCGCTCGAAGTGGGTGTCGCAGAACATCGATGCGCTCGTCGCCGTAGGCGACTCCGTCGTGAATCCCACGAGCGTCTACAACGGCGTCGACTATTCCGACGTATACGATTTCTACTACTACCAGGCCAAGAACCCCGACGTGGCCGCTGCCTACGGCAACGACTACGAAGCCACGCTGAAGCATTTCGTGCTGTGCGGCATGGCCGAGGGGCGCCTCGCTTCGTACAACTTCAACTGGGCCGTGTATCGCGTGCGCTATGCCGATCTGCGTGCCGCGTTCGGCACCAACAAGGAGGCGTATTACCTCCATTACATCCAGCATGGCTTCTACGAGGGGCGCGCGGCTGCGTAGGGCTTGTCGCGCGAACGTGACGTTCCCGTTGCATAACGGGGCGTCTCGTGCCGATATGCTAAGCTTGCGCTCATGGATACACTTTTCAGCGAAATAGAAAACCAGGCGCGCCGTTCGGTCGCGCCTCTTGCCGTGCGCATGCGCCCCCGTTCGCTCGATGAGCTGGTGGGGCAGCAGGAAGCCTGCGGCGAAGACAGCTGGCTGCGCGCCGCTATCGACCGCGACGACCTTACGAGCGTCATCCTGTTCGGGCCCGCGGGCACGGGCAAGACCTCGATCGCCCACATCATTGCGGAAAGCACCAAGGCGACCTTCGTGGAGGTCTCGGCCATTGGCGGCACGGTCGCCGATTTGCGCCGAGAGATTTCCGCCGCGGAAAAGCGGCTCACCTCCAGCGGCTTGCGCACCATCCTGTTCGTCGACGAGATTCACCGCTTCAACCGCAGCCAGCAGGATTCCCTGCTGCATGCCGTGGAAAACCGCATCGTCGTCTTGGTGGGCGCCACCACCGAGAACCCGTTCTTCGAGGTGAATTCCGCGCTTCTTTCGCGTAGCCGCGTCGTCGAGCTGCATGGCCTTTCCGATGGCGATATTTCCGAGCTGCTCGACAACGCGCTTTCCGATGAGCGTGGCTTCGGGGGCCGTTACGTGCTTGCGCCCGAAGCGCGCGAGCGCATCGCCCTGCTCTGCGGTGGCGATGGGCGCTCCGCTCTCACCACGCTCGAGCTCGCGGCCGCGCTCGTCGAGCCGGGCGATTCCGCGAACCCCGCCACCATCGATTTGAGCGCCGTCGATACCGCAACGCCATACCGCAGCCTTCCGTACGACAAGAACAAGGACATGCATTACGACGTCATCTCGGCGTTCATCAAGTCGATGCGCGGCAGCGACCCCGATGCGGCCCTGTATTGGCTCGCGCGCATGATCGATGGTGGGGAAGACCCGAAGTTCATTGCACGTCGCATGATGATCGCCGCGTCGGAAGACGTGGGCAATGCCGATCCGCAGGCCCTGCTCATCGCGCATGCTGCATTCAAGTCGGCGGAAGTTATCGGCTATCCCGAATGTCGCATCAACCTTGCGCAGGCGGCCATCTACCTGGCGCTTGCGCCCAAGAGCAACGCCGCGGAAGCGGGTATCGATGCGGCGCTTTCCGAAGTGCGCAACGGCCCCGCGCGTCAGGTGCCTTCGTACCTGCGCGACCGCCATCGCCCCGGTTCGGAAAAGTACGGGCAGTACAAGTACCCGCACGATTATCCCGCTGGCTGGGTCGACCAGCGCTATCTGCCCGATGGGCTGGAGCCTGGATGCTTCTTCAACCCCACCGAACGTGGGTGGGAAGGGTATCGCATGGACGTTGCCAGGCGCGATCGTGGCCCACGTCGATAGTGGTAGAATTAGACAGTATTCCCTACGCGCATACAGGAGGATTCCATGGACGCGTCTTCGGTTGTCGGCATCATCATTCCCATCGTGTTCGCCCTCGTTGGCGTGGCGCTCATCTGGCTCATCATCGAGCTCGTCAAGGTGGTGCGGAATGCTAACGCCATGGTCCTTTCCGCTCAGGAAAAGATCCTCCCCACGCTCGACCACGTCGAGAAGATCACGAACGACCTGCAGCCCGCGGTCGAGCGCGTCGACCCGCTCGTAGAGCGCGTGTCACTTACGGTCGACGCCGCCAATCTCGAGCTCATGCGCGTCGACCAGATTCTGGAAGACGTGTCGGAAGTCACCGACACCGTTTCCAGTGCTGCCGGTTCCATCGATTCCATCACCAAGGCTCCCGCTAGCCTGGTGAACTCCATTTCCTCGAAGGTGAACGACGTGCTGAATGGCCGCAAGTCGAGCGATGTCGCCGAGGAGCTGGCTCGCGTGAAGGCCGAATCCGAAGCCGAGGCAGCCGCGCAGGCCGCAGCCGAGCCCCAGCCCCAGCAGGCCCCCGCACCTACGGAGGCTCCCGAAGAGGCTCCCGCCGAGGAGGAGAAGGGCTCTAGCTACTTCACGTACGGCAACGGCAAGGCTGAATAATGCCTTCCGCTGCAGAGGAAGAGAAGAGCGCTCCCGCAACCAGCGGCCCTAAGGCCGCAGAACCTTCAACCGCTAGCCAGAAGCTCGCTACCTGGCGTATTCGCGCGCTTACGGTATGGACGCTCATCGGTGCGGCCCTGCTCGTGTACGCCTTCGGCGTCCTGCTGAAGGTCATGGAGCTCCCCGTGGGCATCGCCATCTGGACGGGCATTATCTTCTTCTGCCTTCGTGGCTTCGTGAACGGGCTCTCGCGTCGTGGCATGGCGCGTTTCTGGGCCGTCGTTTCCGGCTACGCTTTGCTCGCGGTGGTTATCGCCGCTGTGGTGGTGCTCATGTCCTCGCCGTTCTTCGGCATTGGCGATCAGTTCGTCAGCCTCGTGCGGGATATCCCCGCATACGCGAACGACCTTGGCGCCATGTACCAGTCGTTCATGAGCGAGCACCAAGACCTCCTCACCAACCCAACGGTGAACGAGCTGGTGAACAACGCCGCCGTCGCTGCTGCCGAGTGGGCGAATGGGCTCGTCACATCCAGCGTGGGCGCCATGGCCTCCATTGGCTCGGCCGTTTCCGGCACGCTCTTCTGCCTTGGCTTCGCCCTGGTGGTAGTATTCTGGCTGCTCCTCATTTCCCCCGATGCGGGCCGCGAGGTCCATCGCGTGCTGGGCGATAGGCATCAGGAGGGCCTGTCGTTTCTGCATCTCACGTTCACGCGCGTCGTGGGTGGCTACATCAAGGGCACGGCGCTGCAGTGCGGCATCATCGCCGTGGGGTGCGCCATTGCCTTCGCGTTGCTTGGCATTCCCAATGCCATCGCCTTCGGCATCATCACGGGCTTGCTGAACATCATTCCCGTCGTGGGCCCCTGGCTTGGCGGCATCGCGGCCGCTGGCGCCGCTCTTCCGTACAGCCTTCCCGTTGCGGCGGTGTCAGTCGTCATCACCATTGCGATCCAGCAGGTCGTGTACACGTTCATCAGCCCGAAGATCATGTCGGAGTCCGTCGACGTCCATCCCATGCTCGTCATCTTCGCGATGACCATCGGCCTGGCCGCGGGCACGCAGATGAACGGCATGGTGGGCGGTCTCACGGGCATGCTTCTGGGCATCCCCGTGGCAGCCATGAGCAAGTCGATGTTCGTGTACTTCTTCGAGAAGCGTACGGGGCGCACCATCGTGGCCGAGGATGGCGTCTTCTTCAAGGGCGTTCCCTCGCAGGAGGGCTCCGCCGACCCTCGTCTCGATGCCGTTTCGCCCGTGAAGCTTTCCACGCGCCTGAAAACGGGTGTGCGTCGCGCTGCGCACAAGGCTGGCGAGTCGGCGCATCATGCCATGGAAATCGCCGAGGAATCCGCTCACCATGCGGTCGATTCCGTCGAGGAATCCGTCGATCGCCTCATGGATTGCGACGATTCGAAAAAGTAGCGCCCCATCTTCTATTGATTTGCGGAAACTTCACGTACTCGCGTACGTGTATCTAGACGCGCGTTAGAATGTACGTTCGGAAATCAACGGGGCCGTGGGCGTAGCCATTGCACGTGCGGCTCTCGTGCATATACTGGGCAATCCAATGGCAGAGGAACCACATGCACTACATGACTACCGCCGAAATACGCGAAGCGTATCTGCATTACTTCGAGGAGAAGGGCTGCAAGCGCATGCCTTCCAGCTCCCTCATTCCCGACGACCCCAGCCTGCTGCTCACCAGCGCCGGCATGGTGCAGTTCAAGCCGTACTTCCTGCAGCAGAAGCACCTGGAAGCGCCCTACATCGGCACCACCACGGTGCAGAAGTGCGTTCGCACCAACGACATCGACATCATCGGCACCGACGGCCGTCACCTGAGCTTCTTCGAGATGCTCGGTAACTTCAGCTTCGGCGAGTACTTCAAGAGCGAAATGTGCGCATGGGCCCTCGACTTCAGCGTGAACGTCCTTGGCCTGCCCATGGAAAAGCTCTACTTCACCGTCTTCGAGAACGACGACGAGACGATCGAGATCTGGAAAGACCTCGGCGTCGAGGAAAGCCACATCACGAAGCTCGGCGAAGACGACAACTTCTGGCGCGCTGGCCCCACCGGCCCCTGCGGCCCCTGCAGCGAAATCTACTTCGACCAGGGCCCCGAAGTTGGCTGCGGTAGCCCCGACTGTGCCCCCGGTTGCGATTGCGACCGCTTCCTCGAGTACTGGAACTGCGTGTTCACGCAGTACGACGGCCAGGAAGACGGCACGCTCGCGCCGCTGCCCAAGAAGAACATCGACACGGGCATGGGCCTCGAGCGCATCGCCGCTATCATGCAGGGCGTGCAGAGCAACTTCGACACCGACGTGCTCCATGGCCTCATCGAGGTGGGCGAGCGCCTTTCCGGCAAGAAGTATGGCCAGGAAGAGCCCGTTGACATGGCGCTGCGCGTCATGGCCGACCACGCCCGCTCCGTCACGTTCATGATCGCCGACGGCATCCTGCCCTCCAACGAGGGTCGTGGCTACGTTCTGCGTCGCCTGCTGCGCCGCGCGGTTATGAAGGGCCACCTGCTGGGCATCGAGGGTGCATTCCTCGCCGCCTTCGTCGACAACATCATCGACGTCATGGGTCCCGTTTACCCCGAAATCGTCGAGAACCGCGAACTCATCCACCGCGTCGTCCTGTCCGAGGAAGAGCGCTTCGGCGCCACGCTCCGCCAGGGCCGCACGTTCCTTTCCGAAGAGCTCGAGGCTCTGGAGGGCACCACGCTTTCCGGTGAGGCGGCGTTCACGCTGCACGACACCTACGGCTTCCCGCTCGAGGTCACGCAGGAAATCTGCGCTGAGCGCGGCATCGAAGTCGACGTGAAGGAATTCGAAACCTGCATGCAGCGTCAGCGCGAGCGCGCGCGTGCCGCCACCCAGGGCGATGCCGAAGCGGCATGGAGCACCTACGATGGCTCCATGAACGCCATTCTGGAGGAAGTGGGCGCCACGGAATTCTGCGGCTACACGCAGAACCAGGCCGAGGCTACCGTCGCCGCCATCGTGCGCGATGGCCAGCGCGTCACCGAACTGCGCGCGGGCGAAGAGGGCGGCATCGTCCTCAACGTCACGCCCTTCTATGCGGAAATGGGTGGCCAGGTGGGCGACACCGGCACCATCTCCTGCGAATCTGGTCGCGCTTCCGTAACCGATACCAAGCAGCCCGAAAAGGGCCTCTACATGCACTATGTGCGCGTTGAAGAGGGCGTCCTTTCCCAGGGCGGCGTCGTGAGCGCTGCCATCGACGCCCTTCGCAGGGAACGCATCCGCCGCAACCACACGGCCACGCACATCCTGCACCGCGCCCTGCGCGAGGTTCTGGGCGACCACGTGAAGCAGGCTGGCAGCCTCGTTGCCCCCGATCGCCTGCGTTTCGACTTCACGCACTTCGAAGGCGTCACGCGCGAGCAGCTCGACCAGGTCGAGGAACTCGCCAACCGCATCATCATGGAAAACCATCCCGTCAGCACGAGCGAGATGTCGCTCGACGAGGCGCGTGAGTCCGGCGCCACGGCGCTCTTCGGCGAGAAGTACGGCGAGTCCGTGCGCGTCGTCGACGTCGACGGCTTCAGCAAGGAGCTCTGCGGTGGCACGCACGTTGCCAACACCGCCGAAATCGGCTTCGTGAAGATCACGGTCGAGCAGAGCGTTGGCGCGAACCTGCGTCGTATCGAAGCCGTGAGCAGCTTCGATGCCCTCGCGTACATGGCTCGCGTCGAGTCCGAGCTGCGCACCACGGCTTCCGAGCTGAACGTGCCCCTCTTCGACGTGAACGAGCGCGTGGCTTCCACGCTCGCAATGCTGAAAGACCTGCAGTTCAAGAACAAGCGCGCCCGCCAGGCTGCGGCCGCCGGTTCCCTCAAGCAGATCGTCGACGAGAACCTCAAGCGCGCCAAGGCTGGCTACCAGCTTCTGGCCGTGCGCATCGACGGCATGGACGCTGGCGCGCTGCGCAACTCCTGGGATATCTTCCGCAGCCATGCGGAACCCGCATGCGCGTGCGTGTTCGTAAGCCTGAATGGCGAGACGCCTCTCATCATGGCCGCTGCCACCGACGAGGCCGTCGAGCAGGGCTTCAACGCTGGTGCTCTCATCAAGAAGATCGCTCCTGCCATCAAGGGCGGTGGCGGCGGCAAGCCCACGATGGCCCAGGCTGGCGGCAAAGACGCCTCGGGTCTCGATGAGGCGCTGCGCCTTGCTCTCGAGGAGCTCATGTAGTGAGGGTCATGGCCCTCGATATCGGTCAGGTTCGCTGCGGTATCGCGATTTGCGATCCGCGCGAATCCGTGGCCAGTCCCGTGTGCGTTCTCCCCACGAACGAAGTGGTGGGGAACGCCTCGTCGTTCCGCCGCGTTCTGGAAGACTGGGAACCCGACATGCTCCTTTCCGGCCTGCCGTACACCATGGCGGGCGAGGAGGGGCCCCAGGCGAAGCGCATCAGGGCCGCGGCGTCTTCCATTGCGAAGGCAACGGGCCTTCCGCTCGAATTCACCGACGAGCGCCTCAGCTCCAGCGAGGCGAAACGCTCGTTGCGTGAAAAGGGATATCACGAGCGCGAGATGCGCGGGAAAGTGGATATGATAGCCGCGAGCTTGTTCTTGCAGGCTTGGCTCGATGAACGCCGTTCGCGCCGCGAGGCCGAAGAGGGCGCATCGTCATCGGGTGGCGGCGTAAGGTAAATCGTCCGAAAGGTTTGTGCTTCTCTATGGCTCTTCATCGACGCGTCACGTACTCATCGCGTTCCAGCCATGCAGCGCGTCATGCGCATGCCCGCGGCGCGCGCGAATTCCGCACGTACGATACTTCGATGATCAAGCCGAAGCGCCAGCATGGCCCCTTCGTGTTCGGCATCGTGCTGGCCATCGTCTTGGCGCTTATTCTCGTTTTCTCGTTCCGCTCGTGCGTGGGTTGCTCCACTGCCGACGTGCTGCCCGAGGGAACGCAGGCGAGCTTCACCATCGACCAGGGCGAATCCACTACTTCCATCGCGCAGACGCTTGCTGATTGCAAGCTCATCGCGCGTACGTCCGATTTCACCGATGCGGTGAAGGCCGCAAATGCGGAAAGCTCCCTGAAGCCCGGCACGTACACCATTGCGGGCGGCACGAGCGTGCAGGATATTATCGACCAGCTCGTGGCTGGCCCCAACCTCGTCACGTTCACCGTGTCCGAAGGCCTTACCCTGCAGCAGACGGCCGACGTCGTGGCGCAGGCCTACGATGGTTCCATCACGTCCGAAGAGTTCATGGACGCTGCGAGCAATGCCTCTGCCTACGTGGGCGATTATCCGTTCCTCGAAGGTGCGTACAACAACTCGCTCGAGGGTTTCCTCTTCCCGAAAACGTATAGCATCCAGTCGGCCGATACGGCCGATACGGTCATTCGTCGCATGCTCGATCAGTACGCGCAGGAAGTTGCAACGCTCGATTACTCGTATCCCGAAAGCAAGGGGCTTTCCGCCTATGACGTGGTGAAGCTGGCCAGCGTGGTGCAGCGTGAAGCCGCTTCCGACAATATGGCCACGGTTGCATCCGTGTTCTACAACCGCCTTGCCTCGGGCATGGCGCTGCAGAGCGATGCCACGGTTGCCTACGTGGTTGGTCACGATCCCACGCCCGACGACATTTCCACCGACAGCCCGTATAACACGTACGCTCAGAAGGGCCTGCCCGCTGGCCCCATCTGCTCGCCGGGCCTAGAGGCTCTGCAGGCAGTGTGCTCGCCCGACCAGACCAACTACCTGTACTTCTATTTCGCCCCGAATGGTCAGGGTGGTACCGACTATTACTTCAGCGAGACGTTCGAAGACCATCGTGCCGCCATCGAGGGCTCGTCGAACTAGGAAGGCTTCCATGGGCGTGGTGCATCCCGATAGGTATTTCGCGCGCATATCGTCTATCGATGTGCAGAAAGACCTGCTGGATTGCGGCTTCGTCAACGTGCTGCTCGACATGGACAACACGCTCGTGTCGCGCGCTTCGGGCGAAGTTCCCTCCGACGTGCGCAACTGGCTTCGACGCGCTAAGAACGCTGGCGTAAGCTTCTGCATCGTGTCGAACAACTGGCACGACACGCCGCGCATCCACGGTAGGGAGCTGGGCATTCCCGTCGTCGCCAAGGCGTGCAAGCCGTTGCCTCATGGCTTTCTGGCTGCCCGCGCTGCGCTTGGGGCGCGTAGCAAGCAGACCGTCGTCATCGGCGATCAGCTGCTCACCGACGTTCTGGGCGCGCACATGCTGGGCATGCAGGCCTATCTCGTCGCGCCCCTTTCCGAGGTCGACTTGCGTCATACCGTTGCGTTGAAGCCCCTACGCGAAGCGCTTCTGGCAGGGCGCGTTCCCGAAAACGAACGAGCCGCATCGCCTTCCTCGTCGGACGTTCGCAATTAGGCGATTCCGCTCATCGCGCCGCTGATTTGCTCCTTTCGCGGCGCATCTTGACTACAGCCCGCTGTAGTACGTACTCGTGCTAGAATCACCCTAACATCCACAGCGACGTGAGGAATCTCATGCAGTTCGTTACAGCAGGCGAAAGCCATGGTCCGGCGCTCACAGCCATCGTAAGCGGCGTGCCCGCCGGCCTTCGCATTTCCGAATCACATGTCAACTCCGACCTGAAGCGCCGTCAGTCTGGCTATGGCCGCGGTGGTCGTCAGAAGATCGAGACCGACCATATCGAAATTCAGTCGGGCGTTCGCTTCGGTGTCACGCTCGGCACGCCCGTGTGCCTGCGCGTTCCCAACCGCGATTGGCAGAACTGGACGGACCGCATGTCCGCAACGGGTTCCGCGCCCAGCGACCTGGTGCGCGAAGTTACCCCGCGTCCTGGCCACGCCGACCTCGTGGGTATCCTGAAGAACAACTCCGACGATTGCCGTAACGTGCTCGAGCGTGCCAGCGCGCGCGAGACCGCGGCCCGCGTGGCTGCTGCCGGCATCGCCCGCGAGTTCCTGGCCGAACTGGGCGTCGAAGTGTTCAGCTACGTCACGTCCATTGGCAGCGCGCGCCTCGAGGAAAGCGACCCGTTCATGCGCTGCGCTGGCTATAACCTGGCCGATATCGAGTTGTCGGAAGTGCGCTGCCCCAACGTCGAAGTCTCCCAGAAGATGATGAAGATGATCGATGTGGCACGCATCAAGGGCGAAAGCCTGGGTGGCACGTTCCGCGTCGTCGCCACGGGCCTAGTTCCGGGCCTGGGCGATTTCTCAAGCGGCGCCAGCCGTCTTACCAGCAAGATTGGCGCGGCCCTGTTCGGCATTCCCGCCATCAAGGGCGTGGAATTCGGCATGGGCTTCCAGGCTGCTTCGCTCGAAGGCAGCCAGGTGCACGATCCCATCGTGCTCACGAGCGATGGCTTCACGCGCACGAGCAACAACGCGGGCGGTCTGGAAGGTGGTATGTCCACGGGCATGCCCCTCGTGGTCACCTGCGCCATGAAGCCCATTCCCACGCTGAAGAACCCGCTCGAAACGGTGAACATCGACACGATGGAAGTCGCTCTGGCCAGCAGGGAGCGCAGCGACGTCTGCGCCGTGCCCGCTGCCGCCGTGGTGGGCGAGGCCGAAGTTGCGTTCGCGCTGGCGGCTGCCTATGCCGAAAAGTTCGGAAGCGACAACATGCACGACATCAAGTCGAATATGGCTTCCTACCTGGAACGCATACGCACGCAGTCGCGGTAGAGCCATGGAACGAACGCTGTACATGCTCACACAGCCCGTGTTCCTCATCGGATTCATGGGTGCGGGGAAGACGACCATGGCGCGTCGCCTCGCGCGTGAGTGCGGCCTCATCTGCGCCGACACCGATCGCTGCATGGAGCGCAAGTACGGCATGAGCGCGAAGGAGCTCTACGAGCAGGCGGGCGAGGAGGGCTTCCGCCAGCTGGAAGCCGAAACGCTCGAGGAATTCGTGCAAGGCGAGCCGCGCATCATCGCATGCGGTGGCGGCATCGTGATGGGGGAGCGCAGCCGGGAAATCATCAAGACCTGCGGCTTCGCCGTCTACGTGCATGTCACGGCCGACGAAAGCGCCGAGCGTATCAGCAATCACGATTCGCGCCCGTTCTTCGACAGCATGGAAACCGTGCGCTCGGTGAACGAGGTGCGCGTTCCGCTGTACGAGGAGCTGGCCGATGTAACCGTCGATTCTTCAAGTCGCACCTCGGGGCGCATGGCGTTCGAGGTGAAGGATATTCTCATAAAGGAGGGCGTACTGTGCCCAGTACGAAAGTAGTGGTTAATTTCGCCGACAAGCCGTCGTACGACGTGCGCGTAGGCGATGGCATCCTGCGGGGCATCGGCCAGCGCGTACGCGCCACGTGTCCGCGTGCGCATCAGGCGCTCGTCATCACCGATTCGAACGTGGCCCCGCTGTACCTCGATGCCGCGGTTGCCAGCCTGAAGGCAGAGGGCTTCCGCACGTCGAGCATTACCGTTCCCGCAGGCGAAGAGAGCAAGAGCGTTGCCTGCCTTTCCGAAATCTGGCAGGCCATGGCGCAGAAGGGGCTCGATCGCTCGGCATGCGTCGTCGCACTCGGTGGCGGCGTCGTGGGCGACCTGGCGGGCTTTGCCGCCGCCACGTACATGCGCGGCATTGGCTTCGTGCAGGCTCCCACCACGCTTCTGGCCATGGTCGATTCCTCCGTGGGCGGAAAGACGGCCATCGACCTTCCCGCCGGGAAGAATCTCGCGGGTGCGTTCTACCAGCCTTCGTATGTGTGCGCCGATGCCTCCACGCTTGCAACGCTGAACGAGCGCGAATGGGCGTGCGGTTGCGGCGAGATCGCGAAGTCCGCGGTTATCTCGGGCGACGATTTCTTCTTCTGGCTTAC
>NZ_JAZZJS010000014.1:0-33848 GCF_056180635.1 Denitrobacterium sp.
CATGGCTACGATCCGACTTCCCAGAACACCAGAAACGGTACCGCGACCCACTGCGTGATGGCGCCGGGCACGGCCGAGTAATCCCACGAGGAAGCATGCATGAACGTGCTCATCGACCAACCCGTAAACTGCTCGAGCGAGCCGCCCACCACAACGGACACCAGAAAGACCTGCCAAGCGGTGGCATGCTTGCGGCGCATGTAGAACGTGATGATGGTAAGAAGCGTGGCACCCACGCCATAGAGCGGGGAAAACGGGCCCCACACCAGGCCCACGCGGCTTTGCGTAAGGCCAGCGGTAACGAACATCCAGGTTTCCTCGAGGAACAGGCCCAGCACGCTCCCCACGAAGAAGAGCAGGACGATCTGGTACCAGCCAATATGCAGCTGATCGAGGAATTCAACGCGGCGCACCTTGCGCGCAGCACGCACTTTCGCACGCTGGACTCGCGTGAGATACGGGCGCTTTTCCAGCTCGTGCTGCATGGAAAGGCGCTTTTCATCGCGCCATTTCTGCGTCTCGTTAAGCGCCTGGCGTACGTCGTCGCTTAGGCGCTGCTCATCGGCCAGGGAGCGCAGGCGCTTGCCAATTCCGAAGCGAACAATGCACGTGCGCACCAGAAAAATCACGCCACCAATGACGACGATAAGCGCAAACAGTGTTGCGAGTAAAATAAGCAAGCCAGACTCCTACCGTAAAATTGCACCCGCTCCATGATACCCTATGCCGCATGGGTTTATTTGCACTGCATATACTTGCCAGCGGGAGCAAGGGAAACGCCGCCATCGTGGAAGACGCGTCCACGGGCAAAGGCGTACTCATCGACTGCGGCATCAGTGGGAAAGCACTGTTCGAACGCAGCGAGGAAACAGGCTTCGACCTACACAACCTGCAATCGGTTCTAGTTACCCACGACCACACCGACCACATCAGCGGCCTGGGCGTTTGCCTGCGCAAGCTGGCGAAGCAGAACATCCGCCCCACGGTATACACGCAGGCCTCCATCATCGACGGCTGCAGCGTTGTGCGCGAACTCGCGCAAGCGCACGACATTCGCGCGTTCGACATCGAGCGCGACGTGCTTGCCATTGCGGGAATGAGCGTTATCCCCTTCCCCACCTCGCATGATGCCATCTCCTCTTGCGGCTTCCGCTTCGAGAACGCCGATGATGCACTGGGGTTCATGACCGATACGGGCATGGTAACGGGAAGCGCCCACGAAGCGCTTGGGAACGTGCGCATTCTGGGACTGGAAAGCAACCACGACCCCGCCATGCTACGCGCATGCGCCTACCCGGCTTACGTGAAGAAGCGCATTGCCGGCGACGGTGGCCACCTCTCTAACGAGCAAGCGGCAGAAGAGCTGGAAGCCCTGCTGGGAACCAAGCTCGAGCACGTGGCCGCGCTGCACATCTCGCAGAACTCGAACGACTATCGCATGCCGGGCGAATCGCTGCGACGCAGCGTCGAACGTGCAAGTCACAGTGCCCAGGTGCACGTGGCGTACCAGAGCAAGCCCATCGTCGTTCGCTAGAAACCACTACTCTTCCGCTTCAAGCGGTTCCCCTGGCCATTGCCACGCCTGGGCAAACGCGACGAATTCGCTTACCGCCGAGGTAAGACGCGCTTTATTCCATGCAATGCCATAGCGCATATGGGCTGCCAGATCGGAAAAGGGCACGAAGGAAATGCCGTCGGTTTCGCGGCAGAAGGTATATGGCATGCACGTGATGCCGCACCCCGCCAGCACGAGCGAGATCGTAGCCTCGTGATGGTTGCCGCGCACCAAGCGATCGGAGCGGACGCCCACGCGCTCGAACGCATCGTAGAGGCGCTTGAAGAACCGCGGCGAGGTTTCCTGGCTGAAGAACATCATGGGCTCGTCGACGATATCGCCCACCGAAACAGATTCGAGCCCCGCCAGGCGATGCGACGGTGGCACGACAACGCAAACGTTCTCGCCGAACAGAGGAATCGCTTCGATGGCGCTCTGCCCCTCCACCTCGGAAAGCTCCACGAAAGCCACGTCGAGCTTTCCGCTCTCGAGGCCCTTCATGAGGTTGTTCCAGGTATCTATCTCAATATCGACTTCGATGCCTGGGTTTGCTTCCCGATACGAGCGCACCATATCGGGCACGCCCGCCCACGAAACGGGCCCGTGAAACCCCATGCGCACCTGACCACCCATATGGACGCTCTCGAGCTCGATGGCCTTGCGCGCCTTGTCGTACTCGTCGATGATCCGGCTGAAGCGCTCGAAGGCAACCTGCCCCGCAGGCGTGAGCGCAATGGTGCGACCGCGCTGCAGAAGCTGCGTTCCCATTTCCGCTTCCAGCGCCTTCATCTGGGCGGACATGGCAGGTTGCGTAATGAACTGCTCGCGCGAAGCCTTCGAGAGGCTGCGCGTCTGAGCCACGGAAACGAAACATCGCATGCGAAAGATATCCATCACGTCACGCTTTCTCGCATAAAAAGGAAAACGGCGGCGCCAACTGCAGAGCGCCGCCGTTCTATATCATCAAGCTAGCCGGGAGGGCAACTAGCTTAGATGGTATACCAAGTTGCGCCTACATGCCCGCGATGTATTCCGCCGCCAGGCGACCACCCGTGGCGCACCAGCCCTGCTCAGCGCCGGACATCACGTCCACGTCATAGCAGAAGCCCGTGTAGCTGCTGGCGTCGGTACCCAGCGCGAACAGATGCGGAATCGGCTGGCTTTCGCCATCGAGCACGCGCAGGTACTCGTCAACGTTCAAGCCGCCCACGCTCGTGAAGATGGCGCGCTGGATATGCGCACCGTAGAACGGCGGCGTGGAAAGGGGCGCGAAGCTCGTGGTTCCGAACTTCGGGTCGGAGCCAGCGGCGGCGCAGGCATTGTACTCGTCCACCGTCGCGGTAAGCTCATTGGGGTCGATGCCGAGCTTTTCAGCCAGCTCGGCAATGCTATCAGCGCGGAAGACATTACCCGCGGCGATGTTTTCCTCTACGGCCTCGCGACCGCCCTCGATGGGCTCACCGGTAACATGGCCCACGGAAATGAGGCCCACGACCATGCCCTCGTTGCAGAGCTTGTCGAGATACGCCTGGTCCATGAGCGTGTAGCACTTTTCCTGCCCGATGATGGCGTTCGAAGCGGCTGAGAAGTCGGCGCACATTTCCTCGTTGAAGAAGCGCTTGCCCTTCTCGTTCACGCGAAGCGCGGGCTGCCACGAGAACACCCAGTTCGCAGGCTCTTCGAATTCGTTGCAACCGGGGATACGCGTGGAGCCGTACATCAGGTTCGAGGGAATATGCAGCGCGGCACCCGCTTCGGTGGCCATGGCAATGCCATCGCCGTCGCGACCAGCGGCACCCCAGTTCCAGACCTTGTCGAAATCAGCCTGGCAGAATTTCTCGAACATGTCCTTGTTGTTGCTATAGCCGCCCGTGGCCAGAATCACGTTCTCGGCCTTGAGCGCGTATTCCTTCTTGGCTTCCTCGAAGTACACGCCCGCGACTTCGCCATCCTCGATGATGAGGCCCGTAGCAGGAGCTTCCTTGCGAACGTCGACGCCCAGCGACTGCGCGAGCTCGACCATCGGGTTGATGAGGCCCTTCTGAATGCGCACCGGATTGCCATCGGCGTCGGCGGGCAAATGCCAGCTGGGGTACGAATGCGGAGAGGTAACCGTGGCCTGGAAGAAATCGATGCCGCAGTCGTTATGCAACCAATCGATGGTGGCGCCGGAGTTCTGAATGTAGCGACGCAGCACTGCGCTGTTCGCAGCCCAATGGTGGTATTCCTGCGTGCGCATGAACACTTCGTTTTCATCGAAGTGCAGGCCCTGGTCGCGATGCATGTAGGAGTTCACCGCGCCCACGCCCTCGGCGTAGCCCGAAGAACCACCGTACACGGCGTTCTTCTCGAGCAGCACGACCTTCAGGCCCAGCTGAGCCGCACGCACGGCAGCGCAGCAGCCAGCCGTGCCCGATCCCACGACAACGAGGTCGCACGTGAGCGTCTCCTGCGGATTGTGCTCAGTTTTCACCGCAGCCGTCGTGTCCGAGCTGGAAGCTTCGGACTTCTGAGCCTTCGAGGGAGCGCAGCCCGTCATACCTGCGGCAAGCGCGCCACCGGCCAGCACGGCCCCCGTGAGAAAGTTCCTGCGAGTTAGTTCCATTCTGTTCCTCCATTCCCATAATCCGAGCCTCCCAATAGAACGGCACCCGGACAGGAACAGCGTAATTTCCCAGATGGAGCCTTACAATTTGCAATGGCTTATGCAAGCATAAGCGCGATTAATAGCCGCAGGTAAGCGCGGGGGTTCAAAGGGCCGAGCCGCGAAAAATGAACCAACGCGCATCCGCGCTGCAGCACGAAAAACCCCGCCGCATACGCGACGGGGCTATAAAACAGCTTGGGAAAAAGCGCTACACGAGACGCACGGCAGTGCCGTACGCAAGCATTTCCTGCGTGCTCTCCATAACCGAAGAACCCGCATAGCGCATACCCACGATAGCGTCGGCGCCCAGCGCCTCGGCCTCGGCAATCATACGCTGCTCGGCAATCGCACGACCCTCGTTCATCATGTCGGTGTAGCTCTTGATTTCGCCACCGGCAATGCTCTTGAAACCCGCCATGACATCGCGCCCAATGTGCTTGGAAGTTACGACATTGCCGCGTACCAGACCCAGCACTTCAATCTGACGACCAGGAATAACATCGCTCGTGGAGATAAGCATGAGTGCCCCCTTCTACGTCACTGAACAGTGACACTATTCTAGCAGACGCTCGCGAAAAATGGCGACGCGCGCTGCTCGAGCGCGAAGCGTTACGAGCGCCTGCTGGGGCTCATCTCGTACACTTCGTCGCACAAGCCCATCGTCGATTGGCGATGCGACACCAGCACCACGGTCTCGCCCGCATACTGCTCGCGCAGCGACTTCAGGATCACCGCCTCGTTCAGCGAATCGAGATTGCTCGTGGGCTCGTCCAAGAGCAACAGCGGGGCGTTATGCAGAAACGCACGCGCCAAGCCGATGCGCTGGGCTTCGCCGCCCGACATATTGTCACCCAGCTCGCCCACATTCGTGTCGTAGCCATGAGGCAACGTCTGAACGAACTCGTGAAGCGATGCCTTCTTCGCCGCCTCGATAACCTCATCGCGCGTTGCGCCGGGTTTGCCCACGGCGATGTTGTTCGCCACCGTGTCATGGAAAAGCCAGGTCTGCTGCGAAACGCAGGACTCGAAATTGCGCAGATCGACTGTGTTCAGGGCACGCACATCGCGACCCGCCACGTGCACGGAGCCTCGCTGTGCGTCCCAAAAGCGCATGAGGAGCTTCAGAATCGTGCTCTTGCCCGAACCGCTAGGCCCGTGAATGCCCAGCACGCGACCACGCGGTACGCGCAGGGAATAGCCATCGAGCACCGGTTCGCCCTCGTAGGAAAACCGCACGTCGCGAAGCTCGGCAGCGGAAACATCGGAGGCACCTTCCCCCGCGTTCAGCGATGCCCCATTCGCAACCTTGCGCACTTCAGGCTCTTCCTCCAGCAGGTCAAGCACGCGCTGCCCTGCGGCAAGCGTGGAATTGAGCGTACTCGACAGGTTCGACAGCGCAGTAACGGGCCCAAACGAGCTCATCATGGCAACCGTAGCCACGAGCACCTGCGCAAACGTGGCTTGTCCATCCACGAACAACGCAAGCATGACGAAGAGCATCGTCCACGAGAATACCTGTATGAACAGGCTCGTTGCGGAAAGTTGCCCCATCATGACGCGATTCATCTCCCCGCTCATCGACGCAATGTCGCGCGAACGCTCTTCCATACGGCGCGCACGGCTCTCGCCGCCGCCGAACTGGATCGTCTCATCGAGTCCGTACAGGGAATCGAGCACGAAACTGTTCAGATCGCCCAGCGCATTGCGCATGCGGTAGCTCTTCTGAGCGCCACGGCTTCCATTCCATAGAGGAATGCCCAGGCCAACCGCCAGGTATGCAATCAACGCTACGATGGCGGCCGCGGGATGCACCCACGCCATGAAGCAAACCATGGCAAGCGACGTGAGCACAGCTATGGCGATGGGCGAAATCGTATGAGCGTAGAACACCTCGAGCAGTTCGATATCGCTCGTGATGATGGAAACGAGATTGCCCTTGTCGCGCCCCTCAAGCTTAGCGGGCGCAAGGAGGCGCAGGCGGGCGAACACCTTATGACGAATGAGCGCGAGCATCTTGAATGCAATGTAATGGTTGCAATACTGCTCGCCGTAATGCAGGAAGCCCCTGGCCACGGCAATGCCAATGATGACGGCGAAGAACAGGGTCGCATCCTGCGTGAACCACTCCCCTATACCTGCCTGCCCCACCATGTCGGCGGCAACATTCGCAACGCCAAGGGAAGCGAACACCGTAAGGAATATGGCGCACAGGAATCCCAATACGCCCAGAATGATGGCCAGCACCATAACAGGCATAAGCGGAGCCACCAGCCCGATGAGGCGCCCCATGATGCTTACGCCGGAAGAACGCGTGGTGGAAACGTTAACGTTCTGGCTCATGCGCATACCCCCTCTCCCTCGTGGACAAAGCGCGCGTCAGAGCCCGCCGCATACGACTCGAGCTCGCGCTGCGCATTGAACAAGTGGGCATACGCGCCGCCGAGCTCCATCAGCTGCGCATGGGTGCCACGCTCGGCAACCTCCCCATCGCGCAGCAGGTAGATCGCGTCGGATTCGACGACATTCGCCAGGCGATGCGAGATGAGCAGCACCGTCTTGCGTTTCGCAAGCTCGTGAATGACGCTCATGATGGCCTCTTCGCTTTCCACGTCGATGCTGCTCGTGGCCTCGTCGAACACGTATGCTGCAGTGTCGCGCAGAAGCGCACGGGCCAAGGCCAGTCGCTGACGCTGACCGCCCGAAAAGTTGCTACCACCTTCCGCAACCGACGTTGCAAGGCCTTCTTCGCCCTCCAGGAATGCAAGCAGGTTTACCGCTTCGAGTGCGCCGTTCATCTGCTCATCGGTGGCGTGCGGATTGCCAAGCAGAAGGTTCGAGCGAACGGTGCCCTTGAACAGGTGAGCATCGCACCCAACCAGCGTAATATGCTCATGCAGGCTCACCTCGTCCACCTGGGACAACTCAACGCCGTTCACGCGAATGCTGCCGCTGTAACCGCGGTTGCGCCCCGCAAGCAAACCGGCAATGGTGCTCTTGCCGCAGCCCGAAGTGCCCACAAGCGATACGAACGAGCCAACGGGCAGGTCAAGCGACACGTCACGCAGAATGGGACGCTCGCCATCATAGGAAAAGGCAACGCGATCGAACGAAAACGACGCGGGGCCCGACGGCAAGCGTTCGCCGCCCTCTGCGGGCTCCTCCATGTCCAACAGCGCGAAGATATCGTCGCTCGCCGTCATGCCGTTCATTGCCACGTGAAAGTAGCTGCCCAAGCGACGCATGGGCAGGAAGAACTCGGCGGCCAGAAGCACGATAGCAGTCGCTCCCGCAACCGTGATATCCCCCGCGAACAGCTGAGACAGCGCCACCACGATGCCCACGGCGGCACCACCATACGCGCCAATGTCCATTACCGACGTCGAATTCAGCTGCATTTTCAGCACCTGCATAGTGGCCTTGCGGAAATCTTCGGCCTCTTCATCCATGCGCTTCGCAGCGGCTTCATCGGCCTGATAGATCTTCAGCGTGGTAAGACCCTGCAAATTATCAAGAAAGCCGTCGCCCAGCTGCGTGTAGCTCCCCCAATAGCGCTTAAACAGACGCCCGGCCACTTTCTGCACCAAGACGATGGACAGTGGGATGAGCGGCACGCACAGCAGCAGCACACCCGCCGCGAGCGGACTCACGAACGCAAGAACGACAAACAGCGTGATGGGAGCCAAAAGAGCATAGAAGAGCTGCGAGAGGTAGAGCCCGTAATACGTTTCCAGCTGCTCGACTCCCTCTACCGCCAATTGCACGACCTTCGACGTCGACACATCGGCGCGATACGACGCGCCCAGGCGCAGCAGCTTGCGGTACACCTTGTCGCGCAACACCCGCTTCACGTCGACGCTCGCCAGATACGACGCACGCGTTTCCGCGCGCCCCGCGCCTATGCGCACCGCCACGCCCAGAACAACCACAAGAGCGCATTCGGCAATGGCAAGCACGGAAAGCGCTCCGCCAAGCGCACGCTCGAGCAAGCTGGCAACCTGCAGCACGATAACGATTTGCGCGACGAGCGAAATCCACTTCCATACGACTTGGCGAACAATGTACTTCTTCGACTCGGCGAGCAGTTTGAGCAGCCGCGTTTTAATCATCGAGCCCCACCTTTACAAAACCGGCGCCTCGCGCGTCGATTTCCGCGCGAGGCGCCGCCCTTACTTACTCACATTCAAAACGAACGGCTTGCCGTTCACGGACACCACGTCGAGGTCGACGCCGTACACATCGCGCAGGAGCTCGCCCGTGACGATTTCCTCCGGCGCGCCCTGAGCTGCGACGCGCCCCTGGGAAAGGGCAATGACCTCGTCACTGTAATGCAGCGCCTGGTTCATGTCGTGCAGAACCATCACGATGGTCATGCCGTATTCGCGGTTCAACGTACGCACGAGGTCGAGAATATCGAGCTGATAGCGAATGTCCAGGTACGTCGTGGGTTCGTCGAGCAGAAGAACGCTCGAGCCCTGAGCCAGGCTCATGGCAATCCAGACGCGCTGGCGCTGACCACCCGAAAGGGCCGAAACCGCGCGCTTGCGCACACCCTGCAGATTGGTAACGTCGAGCGCCCAGTTGATGCAGCGCTCGTCCTCGGCCAGCGCCTCGGCGCTGTTGCGCCCGCACTTGCCATGGCGATGCGGGAAGCGCCCGAACGACACCAGGTCTTCCACCGACAGATCGGCGGGGGCGGTATTCGTCTGATGCACGATGGCCACCAGCTTGGCGAAATCGAACAGACGCAGGTCGGCCACGTTGCCGCCACGCAGAAACACGCGGCCCGAAAGCGGCGAAAGGTTCTTGGTGAGCAGGTTGAACAACGTAGACTTACCCGAACCATTTGCACCGATGAGCGTCGTGATGCATCCTTCGCGAATGCCCAGCGAAAGATTCTGGAACAGCAGGTTATCGCGCGTATAGCCAAACGTGAGGTCCTGCACGGTGAACACGTTGCCCTTAGGGGCGTCAAGCGTAACGGGGCCGTTCTGCGCCGCCATCGACGTTTGCATGTCCGCCATGAGATCTGGGACCTGCATGGCATCCTTGCCCTTACGCGCCATAGGAATCACCCGCCCTACGAAGCAGGAAAATGAACATGGGACCGCCGACGATAGCCATGATCACGGCAGCGGAAATCTCATACGGCGCTGCAAGCGTACGGCCAAGCGTGTCGGCTAGAAGCAGGCAAAACGCACCCAAGAGCATGGAATATGGAATGAGGACCTTATGGCTGGTACCCACGAGCAGGCGCGCGCAGTGCGGAACGACGAGGCCCAGGAAGCTGATGGGGCCGATGATTGCCGTGGTGATGGACGCCAGAAGCACCGCGATAGCCGAAATGGCGAAGCGATTCAGATTCACATTCACACCCAGCGACCGCGCTGTCTTATCTTCCAGGGCAAGCAGATCGCAGCGCTTGAACACCAGCAGCGAAAGCACAAGGCCCACCAGTGCATACGCGCCCAACGTGGTGAAATCGTCCCAGGTCTTCATGGTGATGCTCGATTCCACCAAGCTTGTTACGCTCGAGAAAACCCCACCCGTGGAACCGCTGAGGAGCGCGGCAATGCCCGTGAACATGGCGCTGATGGCTACGCCCACCAGGATGATGCGCAGCGGCGAAATGCGCCCTGCATGCCAAGACAGCATATACACCAGGCAAAACGCGAACAAGCCGCCGCAGAACGCCAGAATGGGCGTGAAGTAGAAGAGCATCGGGAAGAATGCCGTGACCAGAACGGCACAGCATTCCGCACCTGCCGAAATGCCGATAATGCCCGGGTCGGCAAGGGGGTTGCGAATCACAGCCTGCAGAAGCACGCCGCTCGTGGCCAGGGCGGCACCACCCACGATCGCGATGAGGATACGCGGAAAGCGCAGGTCGTACACCGTTGCAACGCTGTCGTCGTACTGCACGAACAGCCCGTTCAACAGCTGTTCGGGCGATACTTTCAGGCTTCCCGTGTTCACGGCCACGAAGAACAGCGCAACGAGCGCAATGGTCGTTACCACGAACGCAGCAACACGGCGCGAGGTGCTGGGCGCTTCGGCCCGCGCTCGCTTCTTTTTCGCTAGATGATGCATGGTCTCTTCCGGTTTCCGCGCCTAGGCGCTCTTATATAGGTATTCGCGCAGCTCGTTCAGGGCATCGGGATACGAGAAGGTAGCGCTCATGCCGAAGTTCTCGTACGTGAGATCGTAGACCCTGCCCTCCTGAACGGCCTTGAAGTGCTTCCAGATGTCGTTCGTCTCGAACTCGTTGGCGAACATCTTGCGAACGTCATCGGGCATGGCGTGCGCCGTGCGCAGGATGATGTCGGGTTCGCGCGATTGCATGTCTTCGGTGTTGGCGTCGAGAAATTCCTCGCTCGTTCCGGCATACACGTTTTCTCCGCCCGCCATTTGAACCAGGCCGCCCGCATACGAATGCTCGGTGGCAACCAGATACGAACCGGGCACGCCCATAAGCACGAGCACGCGCGGGGCCTCGCGCCCCTCGATGGTAGCGTTGAACGCGCGCATGAATGCATCGTATTCTGCGCGCAACGCCGACGCCTGCTGGACGCGATTGTACTTACGCCCCAGGTAATCGATGGAATCGTACATTCCGTCCACGCTAGACAGATCAAGGAAGATGCAACCCACATGTATGCCCGCGTATTTCGGCTGCAAATCGGCCTGCAGCGAATTCGGCGAGATGATACATGTGGGATGCATACTGGCAAGCAGTTCAAGATCGGGCGACATGGGCATGCCAACCTGAGTTACGTTGGCGTAGCGCTCGGGAATGTTCGCCGAGGTGGCGGGAATGCCGATAAGGTCGAGCTCGAGCTTATCGGCGATTTCCAACCCTGCGGCACTCGTCATGACGAGCTTGGGGCTTCCGCCCTCTTCCAATTCCGGATGCTGATTCACGCACCCGGAAAGAACCGTGGGAACGGCGGCCGCGGCGCACGCGACGGCCGCCCATGAAACAAACTTCCTACGGGAGATGCAGTACAATGCTATTCCTTACCAGCCCCGCGAGACGCCTGGGCAGCTGCCGCGGCGGCATCCTGCTTTGCACGATTGGGCTTCAGCACCGCAACATAGACAATCACACCCGCAACAACGACAACGGCCAGAATGATGCCAATGATGAGCGGATAGTTCAGACTACTAGCGCCCGTGTCGGTCGCGCCGTCCTTCACTTCGTTGCCGTCGGCGTTGAACTCGGAAACGCCCTTGGCAGAGCCATCCGAAGAACCACTGGCGGCGGGCTCGTTCGACGCGGAAGAATCGGCAGCAGCCGAAGATGCGGCGGCATTCAGGGCCTCGACGTCGATGGTCTGCTCGAAGCCAGCGGTGTTGCCGGCGGTAAGGTTCGAAAACGTCACGAAGAACGTAACCGAGCGGCCCATGGGCGTAACGAACATCTCGAAGCGCAGCGTAGGTGTGGTGGTGGTTGCCTTCAGCTGCAGGTCCACCATGTTCGATTCGGCATTCATGGAAAGCTTTACGGCATCCTGCACGGTGCCATACGAGGAACCATCGGTGCTGGCGGCAACCGTCACATCGCCAATCTGGTCGGCTTCATAGAAGCGCACGGAAACGAGCACTTCCCCATTGCCCTCGTCCTCGATCAGAGCATCAGGCTGAACGATGCCAGTAACCATGGTGGAGCCAAGCGCCTGGCCGCTTGCGCCGCCGCTGTCCTCCACTTCGCCCGTAACGGGGTTCGTGTAGCTAGGCGTAGCCGTGGCGGTATATACCGCAGCATCAGCCCAGGCCATACGCGGGAACATGATGGCGCAGATCGCAAGCGCGCACGCGAGGGCGCATGCCGCGACAGTAGTGTGCTTCATTCGTTGGGACATATCGTTCAATCCTTTGCTGTATTGATCGGGCGGAACTAGCGCTCGTTCATCTTCCTGCGAGCGGCCACGGCGGCAACGCCAGCGCTAAGCGCAATGGCAGCCGTAGCGGGGATAACGCCCTCGGGCAGGCTATCGCTCGTTCCGGGAAGCAGGCTTCCGCTCGTGGAGACGCCGGAATTCTTGGACGACGTGGCCACCTGACCCGTGTCGCCCCCCTTATCGACCGCCTGCGAGTAATACACGTGCAGATCGGCGGCAACGGAACCGCTGCCCAGCTCCTGCATGGGAACGATGGTCATGCTCACGCCATACACGGCATCGCTTTCCGTGGCGGGCACGGTCATGGTGTACTGGCGCAGGCTCGAGCTTTCGCTGGTAACGGAAATCTTGCCAGCGCTGCTGGTAAGACCGTCGATGTAGTCGGGGCGATTGGTGGAAAAGCTCAGCGTATACGTGCCGTTGCTCTGCGGGCGAACGAGCGCCACATCGCCGAAGTACTGATTGGACATCGACGTCTGGGAAGAACCCTGCTTAGAGAACATGATGGGCACCGCGTACACATGACCCGCCTGGAAGCCCTCGTCGTTGGTTTCGGACTGAGCGGCAAGACCATTAGACTCACCGTTGTTGTTCTGCGTCTGGTTTTCAGCAGCGCCACCGGCTTCGGTTGCCTCGGAAGCTTCGCTTCCCGTGGCCTCTTTCTCGCCCATGGCGGAGAGAAGCGCGGACGTGGCCTCGTCGACCTGGGACTGCGTGGCATCGCTTGCATCAAGCAGTTCGCTGGCCGCCTCGAGAGCCGAAGCCAGAGCGTCCGTACCCTTGCCAGCCTCGACCAGCTCCTTTGCCTTCCCTACGGCAGCGGCAAGCTTCGTGGTATCGAGCTCGGCGGGCTCGTCGATGGAAACGACCTGCAGGCTGCTCCAGTCGATATACAGCGCAGCGTCGACATACTCTTCCTTCATGGGGCTGTCGGCGCTCTGAAGGCTGATGAGAGCATAATCGCTGGCAGGCTTCACCAGGGGAATGTTCGCGGAGCCGCCGCTCACGGAAAGGCTTTCGGGGCTGCTACCCGTAAGCTCGTTACCAGACTGGCTGAAAGACTTGTAGTACTTCAGACCCGTAACGCTACCAGAAGCTCCCATCGTGGAAACCGTGCCAAGCTTCTGGGTGAGCGAGTAGGCACCGTCTTTCACCGTAAGCGTCTGGGTGCCATTGAACGCGCTCTGCGCCATGGAAGCCTTCGAGAGATCCTTTGCGCTCTTCAGTGCGACATCGACCTTGTACGTACCGTTCGGCAACTTCGCCGTATCAAGCGCGCCGTGCTCACCCGCGGAAATCGTAGCCGCATTGGCGACGCCCACCGTAGTTACGCCAGCCGTGCCCGCAACGAGCGTAGCAGCCAGAACCGCGGAAAGCGCAACACGCCCACCACGCATGGCGATCGATTCGTTATTCATTCATACCCCTGCTTTCCTATGCACACACCGGAGCGCGTTTTCGCCCCGTGAACAGTCATTCTGTACAGTTAGCCCAGCCTTACTAAGTGCTGTATTCTACTCCAAACGGTCCCCCTGTCTAGCCCGAACGGACCAACACCGCAACAGGAACACGTGCGGCTAGACCAGCGGATTTACCTCGAAAGGAAGCGGCGTGCCAGCCAGGCGAAGCGCACGCCCGAATGCGTTATTTCACGCCATACCAACCAATCCCCTCTTTCCGCCAACCCAGGCTCGCAAGATGATCGCGTTCCTTGACACTCGTCGTGTAATGGTGGGAACCAGCCGTAGCGTTGGGATTATACAGGCGATAGAGCGCCTCGCCGTTGCTTTCGTCGGAATACCAGCCAATGCCCTCGTAACTCCAACCCACAGACACCAAGCTGTTCTTCTCGTCGACGCTCGTGGTGTAGTGATGGTCGCCCGCATTAGGGTTGTACAGACGATACGCAGGCGCATCGCTCGTAACGGGAGCCGTCCAGCCCGTCCCCTCGTAATTCCAGCCAACCGACTTCAGATGGTCGCGCTCGCTCGCGTTCGCCGTGTAGAAATGCTCGCCCGAATTGGGGTTGTACAGGCGATACATCTTCTGCACCTCAACGCTGGGAGCAGAAGGCTCGCTGAGGTCGCCAGGTTCGACAGGCTCGCTAGGCTCAGCCTGGGGAGCGTTGTATGCGACCTCGCACGATGCCGTATACCAGCTTGCGTCGCGCACCTGCACCATGAGCTTCGCACCAGAGACGACCGTCCACGAGCACGTGGAAGACGCGCCCCAATCGCTCACGACCGTCTGGGCGCCATCAGCGTCAACTTGCACGAATCGATATGCAACGTCGCCGTCAACGCCACCCTGCGCCACGGCCGTAACCCGCACCGTTGCCCCCGCGGCAAGCGCCGCGTCGGACGTGGCTTCCACAGTGAGGGGCGTATAGGCCACGAGCTGCGTTGCCGGGTCGATGCCAGCGGAAAGCAGCGCGGCACGTGCGGTATTCCAGCCCTTGGAGCCCTCGATTGCGTAAACCTTCACGCTCGCGGGGTCGTACCTATTATTTGCGCTACTCGTGAGCGATAGACTAGTTAGCGTAGACGGCACGACGATGATATGGGGAGGCTGCGCGGAGCTGCGCGAAAGCGTAGCCGAAATCATGCCCTCGCCCAGGTAGAGCGTTTCAATGGGTCGCGCGTTGCCGCTCTCGCTGGAATTCGAGTAGCTGCCACTCTGGCCGCCGCGAATGACAACATGGGCGGGATTGGCGTTGGTGAACGCAGCGCGCGACACCGACGTGATATGCGTGCCGAAATCGGCTAGTTCAAGCGCGGTACCGCCAAAGCCATTCACTTCGCGCAGGCTATCGGGAAAGGAAACGTTGGAAAGCGACGAGCAACCGTAGAACGCATTCGCCTTAATGGAAAGCAGGCCCTCGGGCAGCGTGAGACTGCGCAGCGACGTGTTCTCGCGGAACGCATCACTCTCGATCGATACCGTGCCCGCCAACACGCTGTACTCCGTGAACGTATTGCTCGCGAGCGACTTCTCGAGATGCAGGCCATCGGACGCCTCACGATAGAGCACGTTCTCATTGGCCACGTATACTGCATTGTCTGCGGAAACCGAGAGCTCAACGATGCTGGGGCATCCGCCGAACAGCTCGTCATACGACGTATAGGACCCATTCGATGCGTAGGAGGGGAAACCCGTGCCAATATGAACGCTGGCAAGCTCCTTATTATTTGCGAATGCAGCTGCGCCAATGCTCGTAACGGAGTCGGGCAGCACCACGCTCGTAAGCGGCGTGGCGGTACCCGGCGGGCATACGCCGAACGCGCTCGCGCCAATCGTATGCAGGGCATTCAAGTCGCAACGGAAATCAACGTCATGCAGGTTTGCGCACGAAGCGAATGAAGAATCGCCCAGCGACGTCGCGCCACCCGTGTCGAGCGAGGGCATCTCCGATTCCTCGAATGCGTGGGCGCCCACCGTAACGGGCGTCTCGGGAAGCACGACGCCCGCGCTCAGGCGCGCATGCTTGAACGCATACTCGCCAATCGAGCGCACTGCGCCGAAATCGACTTCGGCCAAGCAAGCATCATGGAACGACGACGCGGCGAGCGCTTCCGTGCCCACAGGAATGGAGTACGCACCCGTAGCGCCGTAGCGGGCAGCGGGATACGCAATGAGCGTTTCGCCATCGGCGCTGAACAGCACGCCATCAACGGAAACGCATGCGGGCGCGGCGCCCGAAACTTCGATGGAGGAAAGAGCGGTATCGCCAATGAATGCACCCGTAAGGCCACTGGCCGCGCAGCCTGCGCCCACCGTAATGGTTCGCGTATGGTCCATCTGGGCAAACGCGCCCTCGCCTGCTGCCGTGAAGCCTAGCTCGGTTACGGAGTCGGGCACCACGAAGGAATCGATGTTCACGTGGGCAAACGCAGCGCCGCCCAGCGATGCCAGGCCGTCGTTCAGCGTAAGGCGCGCAAGCGCATAGCAGTTCGCGAACGCGGAAGCGCCAATCTGGCGCATGGAAGCGGGAAGCCCCTCGACGGCAGATGCATCGGAACGCGAAGTGCCCACCTGCACCACCTTCAAGCTTTCACACGAAGCGAAGGCGCTCTCGGCAATGCTTTGCACGCCATTGCCCAACGTGAGCTTCGCGAGCGAGGAGCCCTCGAACGCCGATGCCGGAACGGCGCTCACAGAGCCAGGAACGTACGCTTCCGCAATGCCCGACGACGCAAACACGCGATTGCCCAGGCTCTTCACGCTATCGGGCACATCGATGCTCGTGAGCGAGGAGCCCTCGAAAGCAGAGGAGCCAATGGATTCCAGCTTGCTATCCTGCGCATTCTCGAACGTCACCGAAACGAGCGACGACGTATTGGAAAACGCAGACGCGCCGATGCTCGTCACGCTCGCGGGAATAGCTACCGCCTGGATGGAAGAGCCGCTGAACGCGTTTGCGGCAATGGACGTGACGCCTTCGGGAATCTGAACGACGCTGCTGGCACCGGTATAGCCGGTGAGCACGCCGTTTTCGATCACAAATCCATCCGCATCAGGAGCGGCGGCAACTTTGGAAGACGCGTAGTTCAAACCGTAATCCCATGCGTACACGGGAATCGACGACAGGTCAGACGGAAAATCGGCCGCATTCAATTTCGCGTCAACCCAGGCGCTCTGGAGCTGTGCACGCGAAACAACAAACGTGTAGGTTCCGTCACTGGAAGACGTGGCGTCGGTGTCGAGCAAGCGATAGAAATACGTTCCGTTCGCAGGATTCTGGAAGCTGATGCCAGCAAGGCACACGGCATCGCTCGCAGTTACGGTTACAGTATCTTTTTCGCAGCTCACCGAGATAGACGGCGCTGTGGCATCATACGTGAACGTATACGTGCGCGTTTGCGCAGGAGCACCCTGAGCCGCAGGCTGCACGACCTCGGTAACCGTGCATGCGCCCTCGGGCGCTACCAGGCCGTTGTCGCCCACGCCGCTATATGCAGGCGGATTGGTAAACGCTTCCTCGCAATACGTATGCTTGTCGTTGGTGTTGCTCTTCGACACGTACGAATAGGCATACGTCTTCTGGTTTCCCGAGGCATCCGCGTAGGTATACGCGATCGACGAGGCATTGCGCAGCAGCGACGTAGCGGGCATGACCTTGCTGGGAGCCGCCGAAGCCGTCGACGACGAAAGCACGTACTTGCTCTCGTCGATGCGCGATACATCCTGCGCCTCATCGGCGCTCAGCAGCGGATTCACGCCCAGCGATGTCTTCGTGTTTGCATTCATCATGCGCCCTGCGAACAGCGAAGCCTCGACCGTGCCGGCCTTCACATCGGAAAGGCTTGCGTCAAGCGCAGACGCCTGGCCCCAATCACCCAGGAAGCCCAGGAAGGGAACCGACAGGTTCACCCCGCCGTCGGCAGAATTGAACATCACGAAGCCGTCGAGATACGTGCCGTTCACGGCGGAGGACAGCAGACGCGAACGCAGTTCGTCGGAGCAGGCAATCGACACGGAGACAGACACCTCGCCACCCGCGGGCACTTCAACCATATCGCCCTGAGCAGCGCCGCCATATGTAACATCCACGCCGTCGCCCGCGTAGTTCACCGAAGAGAGCGCGAACGAAGAGCCATCGCTGGAAAGCGCATCGGAGAGCGCGGCAGTGGATAGCGCAAACGAACGGTTCTGATTGCCCAGGTTATGCAGCGTCATCGAGAACGTCCATGTGCCCGTATCGCTATCGCCCAGCTCAGCCTTGGGGCGCGAGATGTCGGCGGCGCCATCGACGGTAACGTACACATCGGTCGTGGTGGCTGCGACCACATCCACCATACCCGAGCCCTGCTTGCGAGGCGAGTAGTAGCTGTTGGCCTGCGTGGTATCCACCAGGGGACGCGCCGTGCCCATTAGCAGCTGCGCAACCATGCTCGCCTTATCGGCGCTGGAAAGCGAAGCGAACTTGGCATCGCTCTCGACGTACTGCTGCACGAGCGCAGACGCGCCCGCCATGTAGGGAGACGACATCGACGTGCCCGACTTACGGCCATAGGCCTCGGTGCTGGAAGCGGAGGAAATGGACGAGTAGATGTTCCCACCGGGCGCGCTGATTTCCGGCTTGAGCGTCAGCTCGGGCGTAACGCCCCAGCTGGAATAGGAGCTCGCCGTGTAATTGGGGGAAACGGGCAAGGTAAGGCCCTGAACCAAGTCGACGGATTCGCTCGACGCAGCCGCCTGGGTTAGAGCGGCAGCGCTCGCAGAGCCCACGCTAATGACGGGCACGTTGTTCACCGTGCCGATATTCACCGCATACAAGTCGTCGCTCGTCTGGCGCACGATGATGGCGGCAACGTTCAACTTGCCGCGAATGGCCATAACGCGCTCCTGCGTGGAACCCGTATAAAGGCCTCCCTCGTCCACCAGCACAAACGCCTTCGAAGCATCAACGCCGGCCTGCTGCATATCCTCGACAAGCCGACTAACGTCGGAAAGCGAACCCTCATGCGCATCAAAGAGCGCATAGGAGCCGTTCGCCACGTCGGAGAACTCCTTCACCGTCGTGTTGACGCCGCCCGTAGCCTGGCAATACTCGACCTGCGTGCCATCGGCGAGCGTGAAATACGAGCCACCTACCGCATTGTCGACGCTTGCCACGGCCAGCGAGGGCACAAGCGAAGCTGGATCGGAGACGATGCCGTAATCCGGGTTCGAAGACGACACGACGCCATGCTCGCCCATCTGCGTGTATGCATTACCCTGCGAGACGCAGATAGTGCATCCCTCGGCGCGCAGCGCGGAAAGGCAATCGGAATACGTGCTCGAAGCGGCATCGGAAAAGCCGCCGTCAGAGCCCAGCGACATATTCACGACATCGGGTGCCAACACGGCACAATCGTCGAGCGCGGCCAGAAGCGTCGAATCGTAGATGGCGCCGTTGGTATCCACGCCCATCGCGGCAATCTGCGCACCCGGCGCAACGCCACGCGTTTCGCCCGCATTAGCTGCGGCGATGCCCGCAACGTGCGTGCCATGGCTCGACATGGGCGTCTTGTACTCGCTCGTCTTCAGGCCGTAGTTGTACCAGAAGGGAATCTTCTCGTTCGCATAGCGCGCATCCTGGCCACCCTGGGAAAGGGCGCTTCGCGCCTGTGCGATGCCTTCCTCCGAATACGCCAGAGCATCGTTGTCCATATCACCCGAAAACGCGATGTGACCGTCCTGCACCGAAGCGTCAATCACGGCAATGAGCTGGCCGGCGCCCGTCTGGGATACGCCGTTTACGTTACCCATGGCAAGCGTGGCCGTATTGCGCACCCACGTGCTTTCCTGCACAGAAAGCGCCTGCTCCTGCAGGTCGCCGGAATCGCTTTCCTCCACCGAATACGACTGCTCGATGAACGCGTTCTTTACTTCGGGAAGCGCCTGGATATCGGCAAGCGCAGAAGCGGGAACCTTTACCGCGAAACCGTCCATAACGTGGTAGTAATCCCACAGCTCAACGACGGAGCCGCTCTCGGACTGCGCAGAAAGAAAGCCGAAGATGCCGCCGCTGCCGCCCGATACGAGCGAACGGATGGAACTCTTCACCGCAACATGACGGTCGGTTTCGCTCTGCGCGAACAGACCAAAGAAGCCGCTGCTCTGCTCTTGGGGGTTCAGCTGTACAACCACGGTCACCAGGCTCTCGCCGTCTTGTTCGCCCGCGGCTTGCTGCGCGGCAGAAGAAGCCTCCTCCCCCGCGTACGTCAGAAGCGTATCGGCGCTCGCCTGCGCCATCGCGGCGCTGCCCGACGCCACTTCGCCTGTTCCCTCCTGCGCGAACGCTGGCTGGAACGGAACGGCAAGCGAGCCGGCCAACGCCAGCGCGCACGCGAAGCGCATGCCGTAACGACTGATTCCCATACCCACAGATAGCCTCCTAAAAAAGACCGATTCAACAACGAAGCCGACCGAGGGGCATCTCCCCTCGGTCGGCACTCGCCAACCTAGCGTATAACCTGGTTATTTGACGCCATACCAGCCGGTTCCCTCGAACTGCCAGCCCGACTTCTTCAGCGTGTCGCGCTCGGACGCGCTGGTGGTGTAATGATGCGATCCGGCAAGGGCATTCGGATTGTACAGGCGGAACAGGGGCACGCCCTCATCATCATCCGAATACCAGCCGATGCCCTCGTAGTTCCAGCCTGCATTCTTCAGCGTGTCGCACTCGGACGCGCTGGTGGTGTAGTGATGGTCACCTGCGTTCGGGTTGTACAGGCGATACACCGGATGCTCGCTTTCGCAGGGCGCCGTCCAGGCAATGCCCTCGTAGTTCCAACCAGCCTTCTTCAAGGTGTCGCGCTCGGACGCGCTCGCGGTATAGAAATGCTCACCGGAATTGGGATTGTATAGGCGATGCATGCTGTCGACTTCCGCAGCCTTGGCAACCATGGTGCCCGCAGCAGGCTCGTACGCAGCCAAGGCAGAACGAACGGCCTTAGCAGCTGCGTCGATTTCGCTCTGGGAAACGCCCGGCACGCCCACGAGTTCCCGACCTGCGGCAATAGCCTCATCCAGGGCGCTCTGAGCTTCGGCGCTTACCCACTGCTTGAAGGGATCGACATCCGCACCTTCCTCCGTGGAAACAACCACGTCTTTCGAAGCCGCCTGAGCGGAAGCGATCGCCGCTTCCAAATCCGCCGTGTCGGCACCGCCGGCAACGGTTACCAAGTAGCCATCCTTGTTGCCGACGTTCTTGTTCGCAAGGTCGCCATCGTTAGAGTTGCTATCCATGAGGATGTACGTGGCGCCATTCGCGTAGCCTACCGTGGTGGCGCTGTCGGTATTGGAACCACCGATCGTCTTCACGTTCACGCGCTCGCCCGTGTTCTTGTCGTACCAGGCGATGCACGCATCAGCATCGCCCTTATTCATGCCCAGGAACGCATAATCGTTGCCCTCGGTGTCGCCCACCACGACGTAGTAGTCGTCGGTTTCGCATGCTCCGTTGGCGTTGGTATCGCCCGTCGTGGGCAGAATGTCAACCCACTGCACGTCGCCATTGGCGCTGCACTTCAGCGTGAAGGCATCGTAATAGCCCAGCGACTTATCGCCCCAGGTACCGCCCTTGGAAGCGGTGCAGCCGACAAGAAGGAAGCCGCCATCGCTCGTGGCGACGATACGAGAAGGCGACTCCTGCTGACCGCTAGCCAGTTCGCTATCGCCGCCGTACGTTTCCGACCAGTTCACGGTCATTGCCGAGGGGCCCTGGTCGCTGATGCTCTGCACGAAGATGTCGTACCAGCCGCCGTAGTTGGAGCACCCTTCGAACGGGCCAGCTTCGCCAAGGGAGGCATCCTTGTTGTCGTACGTCATGCCCGTCACAACGTAGCTACCATCGGTAAGGCGGTCGATGTCGTAGCCAGCAATCAAGCTTGCCGCGAGCATATGGCTCCAGCCCTTGGCACCATCAGCGCCATAGCGCTGAACAACCGTGCACACGGGACCGGAAGCGCTATCGGCATAATCGCCTTCGAAGCCACCGCCGATTACGTGCATTACCACGATGCAGCCGCCATCGTCCGTTGCGGAAATGGCCTTGGCATCGGTGCTTGCGCCCGTCACGGGGCCATTGACCCACTCAACCTTGTTGACAGCGTTGAACTTGGCAACGAATGCATTAGAGGCACCGTTTGCGCTGCTGATCTTGGAGGTCTTGCTATCGCCGAAGATGCCCGTGGGAGTGTTGGACGCCTCGGTGTAGCGGCCCGACACGAAGTACCCGCCATCTTCGGCAAGCTCGATGTCGGAGATGTCGATGTTCTTGGAGTTCTCGAGCAGGCCCACGAGCGCCGTCTTCACGAGCTCGCGCCTCTGATCGTCATACGTGAAGCTCTCCACGAAGCCGCTCTGGCTCGACGTGCCACGCGTCGCGAAATCGTGGTCGTTCGAGTTGGTGTCGCCCACTACCAGGATATCGCCATCTTCGTTTACGGCCATGTCAACGGGCACATCGCGACCGGTACCCGCCATCGAGAGCACCGAGCCAGTGGCAAAGTTGTCGACCTCGACCTTGATTTCGGGGAAGACGGGAGCGGATGCGCCCTCTTCCTTGGAGCTCGCATCGAACTTGAGCGCCAGGTCCTGACCCTCTTCGGACATCATGCCGTTCACGTGAACCTTCACGCCGCCCTCGCGCGCAAGGTCACCCTGCTTGAGCGACATCGAATACGTGCGAACCTGCGTGCTTTCGTCGTAGCTCGTAGCAGCCATGGCCACCATCGTGCCATTGCCATCGCGATCGTAGGTGGCAGAGGTAAGAGAACGGGACACGAAGCTATAGCCGTTGATGACGGCGTTCGTGAAGTAAATCGTCACGTTCAGGGAGTCGCCAGCTTCCTCGATGTAGGCGTCTTCGTACAGAGCCGGGTCGGCCATGGAAAGCGAATCGGGGTTCGACGCCTTGTACGCATCAACACCCATGGTGTACGTGCTGGTCACAGAAGGCTTTACGCTTGCGGGGGAAACGCCGAACAGGAAGCCATCGGCACCGCCCGTGTGAGGCAGGCCCAGGAACTCGCCCTCGGCGCTGGCGTAATTGCCGCCCACGACGTAGTCGCTGCCGTCGGCAAACAGAGCCAGGCCGCTATCGCTGCCCGAGCCGCCGAAGGTCGAAATCTTCTGCAAACCGAGCTTGTTGTCCAGGTAGGCAACGTACACGTCGCGGTCGCCCTTGTAGGCACCAGCCAGACCGGCGAAGTCTCCCGCGGGAGCCTTGTAGAAGCCCGCAACCAGGAAACCGCCGTTGCACGCAACGACCTCTTCCGCAGCCGAGGAACTGCCGTCGCCCAACACGGCGGAAGCAGTCAGCTCGCCGGAAGCGGAAATCGTGGCGAGGAAGGACTTCTCCTTCTCATCGGAGTGGTCGCCCCACACGGAATTGGTGCGACCGGAAACGACATAGCCCTCGCTCGAGCTTACGCCGTTCGCATACGCCACCGAAAGAAGGCAGTCGTTCTTCGCGCCGCTCAGGCTATCGCATATGGCCCAGTCGAGCGCAAGATCGGAATCGGTTCCGCCATTAGAGGAAGAACCGCTCTTCAGGGAGAACTTCGCAACAACGGAATCGCGGCCGCCCTTCGTGGCCACGGGGAAGGCATTGCCATACTTCTCGACCGTGTTGAACGAGTCGTCTGTAGACGTGACCTCGCCAACCACGACGATGCCGCCATCATCGGTGGCCATGACGTCATGGAAGTCATCGTAGCCCGAACCCGACCCGCCGAACGCCTTCATCCACATCAGGCTCAAATCGCTCTTGCTGTACTTGGCGATAATAGCGTCGCGCGTCTTGTCCGTCTTGCCCAGCATGTCAGCTAGACCATCCGCGCGCTGCAGGAAGCCCACGACGATGTATCCGTCTTCGACTTCCGTCACGCTCGTGAAACAGCCCTTTTCATCGGCACCCAGGAAGACGAATTCCTTCTGTCCATCCGCACCGATACGGCAGAGAAAACCATCCTGCCCCGTCGTGGAGCGAGATGCGCAATCGCCGTCGGCAGACTGGGTGGAGCCAACTGCGACGATGTTGCCGCTAGCATCCACCAGACCATCCACGAACGAATCGGCGCCCTGGCCGCCCAGGGAGTAGCGCGCAATCTCGGCATGGTTGGCGTCATAGACGATCACGCCAGCATTGGAGTCTTCCGTAAGCGCCTGCGGGGCGAGCACAGAGGTCGCCTCCAGCGCATCGGGGTCAACGGCCGACGTGATGGTGCCGAAGGCTACCAGGCCATTGCCGTAACGCGCAAACGCGTTGACGTTGTCGAGCGCGGGAGCCGTTTCCGTGGTCGACGAAAACGTCTTCTTCGACGAAGCGCCAAGGCCCGTCATCTGCTTCGACCACGAGTACCCCGCATTGCCATCGGCGTACTCAACCGCCATTGCGGAGGACACCCCAACCAGAGAAGCAATTGCCATCGCGCAGATAGCTGCCATAGCGGCAATTGCAAAACGCACGCGCCAAACCTGCATGCGCTCACCAACCTTCCTTGCTGCTTCACCAACGCCCCTATGACGAGTCGCACCTGGTCATAGGCGCGTTGGTAAGCCATTCCTATACACACGAGCTCGACACTATAGCGAAGCTATAGGTGATTAGGAAGGTCTAACTTTCAGAAATGTGCAATTCCGACCTGGGGTTCATACGTGCGGATTATGCTCTTTTCTCCATCATTTTTGAGTTACCGCAGATAAAACGGCCTTTCTGCCGCGAAGGCAAAAAGGCCGCGTGCCGGTGAAGAAACTGTGGAAGGAGGGGAGGCGCGCCTACGAGAGCGGAAGTTCTACCGTGAACGTGGTTCCATCGGTGGCATTGCTTGCTACATGAATGGATCCACCGTGTTCGACCACGATGCTCTTGGCAATGGAAAGCCCCAGGCCATAGCCGCCTTTTCCCGATGTGCGCGCCTTGTCGGCGCGATAGAAGCGATCGAAGAGATGCGGCAGGTCCTCGGAAGCAATGGGATTGCCGCTGTTATGCACCTGCAGGCGGCACATCTGCCCGCGCGCTTCAAGCATCACATCCACCGACTCGTTCGCTTCGGTGTACTTGCAGGCATTATCCACCAGGGTGGCCACCATGCGCATGAGGCGCGTTTCATCGCCCTGCACCACCACACCCTGCTGGATGTCGCTCGCGATGAGGACGCCGCGCTCGAAGGCGACGCTTTCGAACTGCAGTGCGACATTCTGCACCAAGTCGCTGAAATCGACCGGAGCGAGCACCTGCTCGCGCTCCGTATCCTCCATGCGCGCAAGGTAGAGCATGTCATTCACGAGCCCCTGCATGAGGCGGGCTTCGGTTTCCGTGCTTTCGATCCACTGCATCTGCGACTCGACCGTCGCCTTCGGCTGCGACGCCAGAATGGAATCGTTCGCAATGATTACCGTGAGGGGCGTCTTCAGCTCGTGGCTGGCGTCGGCGATGAATTGCTGCTGCTGCCGCCACGCGCGCTCCACGGGGCGCACCGCCCAATTGGAAAGGAGGACGCTCAGGATGAAGAACGCGATAAGCGCGCCGAGCCCCGCCAGCAGGAAGGGGCCAAGCAACGAAAGCGTGCCCTGCAGAACATACGCATCGGAGGCGAAGGCGATCATGTAGCCCGAATCGCTCACCTCAATGCGGTAGTAGTACCCCCACTCGTCCAGATGGCCTTCAACCCACGTGGCGTCCGTGGCATTCACCGCCTCGACAGCAATGGCCACGGCCGAATTGGTGGTTTCGTCATCCATGTTCAACGCGTCGAAAATGGAAACCACGTCACCCGAATCGCTCTTCACCACGAACGAAGACGTGGCAACCATCTGGCCTCCCGACCCCTCGATTTCCTTGCGCACGACATCTTCCATCTGGAAACCGATGTCTTGCTGAGGGGTTTCCGAAGCAGCCTGGTCACCCGCATCGCCGCTTGCGGAATCGTTTTCAGAATCGTTGGAATCGGGGGTATACCCCCCACCATTATCTGGGGTTTCGGCAGATTCATCGCCCGCTTCGCCCTGGTTGGATTCCGTGGGTAGATACTCCCCCGCATTCGGGAAGTTCGCGGCCGTTATACGCGACTGCTGCACATCCATGGTCACGCGATGCTGCAGCGATTCGTACACGTCGGACACACGCTGCGAATAGTTTGCAACGCCCACGGCCGTTAGCACCGACGCAAGAACAATCGCCACGAAAATCATGTTCGTGGCGATGAACTTACGCTGGAACCCCACCAGCGCGGCGGCGCGCTTGCGCTTACGATTCTTCGTCATCGTCGTTCCTAAGACGATATCCGAGTTTGCGAAGCGTTTCGATATGCACGGGCGCGCCCACGAAGTCGAGCTTCTTGCGCAGGAAGGAAATGTACGCCTCGACGTTATTGTCTTCGGCCGAGGAATCGTAGCCCCATACCTTGGTGATGAGCGTTTCCTTCGAGGTAACGCGTGAGGGATTCGCCAGGAGGATCTTCATGATGGCGAATTCCTTCTGGGACAGGCGGATGCTCTTCGCGCCGCACGAAAGCTCACAGGAATCGAGGTCGAGCTTCACGCCGCCGTATTCCAGCGATTCGAACACAACATCGCCCTGCCTGCGCGTGAGCGAGCGGATGCGAGCCAGCAGCTCCACCGGGGCAAAGGGCTTGGTCATGTAGTCGTCGGCACCGCTGTCGAGGCCGCCAACCTTGTCGGTAATGGCGCTGCGGGCCGTGAGCATGAGAATGGGCACGGAATTCTTCTCGCGGCGAAGCTGCTGAGCTACCGCAAAACCATCCATCTTGGGAAGCATCACGTCGAGCACGACGCAATCGTAGATGCCGCTCTGAGCGTAATACAGGCCCTGTTCGCCGTCGTTCACGACGTCGACCTGGTAATCGTTATTCCGGAGAATCGTGGCGAGCGCATCGGCCAAACGAGTGTCGTCCTCTACAACCAGTATCTGCATTTCGGTCCTTTCCCCTCATACACAAGTACATTGTACTCACGAACCTGAAACGCCCCTGAATAGCAGAAAGGGGCAGCCGGCCAAGCCAACTGCCCCTTGAGTATAGCGCGTAAGGAAACTTACAGCGTGAAGTCGGCCTGACCGTTGTAGACGGCCAGAGCGTCGTCGACCTCGTAATCGGCCAGCGTGATGGCGCTGATGGCCTTCGTCAGGCGCACAGCCTCGTCGAGAGAGCGCATGTGGATGTTGCGGCCCGTGGCGTTACCGCAGGCACCGCCCACATGGATCTGGTCGTAGAGGTTGGAGAGGAATTCCTTGGCGTCGGCCTTGGAACCGCCAGCGCAAACCAGACCGGTGCGACCGGCAGCCTGCGAAGCGATGGCCAGGCTCTGGGCGCTGGTGGCCTCGTCGGTGTCTTTCGGAGGGTTAACCTTCACGAAGTCGGCACCCAGGCACAGAGCGGCACCAGCGGCGCCAGCGATGAGTGCAGGAGCCTTCTCGTCGGCCACGGCCTTGCCGCGGGGGTAGATCCACAGCACTACGATGAGGCCATTTGCATGAGCCTGAGCGATGAGCTCGCCGGCTTCGGCCAGCATGGTGGATTCGTACTCGCTGCCCAGGTAGATGGTGTAGCCCAGGCCCACGATGTTAACGCCGGCCTCGCGCATGGCAAGCACGGCCTCGAGGTCGTGCAGCTGCGGGGAGTAGGGATCGTCCTGAGCCGTCTTCACCAGGTTGGTCTTGGAGTTCATCTTCACGAGGAAGTTGATTTCCGGATAATCGGGAGCATAACGGGCGATGAGACCACGCTGACCAGCCAGAACGCCGATGACGCCTTCCTGGCCAATCTGGAACAGATGCTCGGGATCGTTGTCGGAGGGGTCGATGCCCTCGCCGTAGAAGTCACCGTTCAGGTGCTCCATCTTCTGGTCGCAAGCGAACAGCATCAGGCGGCCGGTGCCGCGCGTAGCCTTCAGGTAATTATCGATGTAGGTTTCACGGACCTCAGGCATAACGTCGGCAGGGACTTTCACCTGATCGCGAGTAATGCTTGGCATGTGGTTCCTCCTTTTGAAAAGGTCAATCTGTTACGTCTGTAACCAGTTTATTGTACGCGATACCAGCGGTTTCACGCCTCACTTTATGGAAAAGAAAGAAAAAGGCGGCTGGCACGGGTGCCAGCCGCCTCATCCACGCGGGGGTTTCAGCCCCACTTCCCCGCGCGTGTTCGGACGCATTGACTACGCGGTCGTGCTCGCCTGGGAACTTCCCGACTGCTGCCGCCCCTGGCCCGCGGGGGCGCTACCCATCTCGCCGCTCGGCGCCTGGCCGCCCATGCCCCCGCTTGGAGCTTGGCCGCCTCCCATGCCGCCGCCCATGCTCATGCCCGACGAGCCTTCCGTGCCCGCGGTTGCCGTGCCAGCTTCCTGGCCGTTCACGAGAATGGTGTATTCCTGGCCGTCTTCCAAACGGGAATTCGAGACGACCACGTAGCTAAATCCATTTACCGAGGTGTAGCTTGCGACCTCGTTGCCCGACGAGTCCTGCACGACGACCTTCGCGCCCGCCTGGCCAGCCACGCTCGTCGCGATGAAAGCCTGCGTGCTATCGCTGGTAAAGGCGCCGTCCATGCCCTGGTTGCCCGTGGCGAACACGGTTCCGCCGGTGATCACGGCTGACGTCTCATAGTCGATCGAGCCGTTATCGCCGCCCGACACGCCCGAGATGTACAGCTCGCCGCCCGACATCTCGAAGTCGCCGTTTGAGTCGATGCTGTCACCATCGTTCGAGCAGATGAGCGTCGTAGTGCCGCCGGAAATGGTAATGTTGCAGTCGCTCGAGGCGCCCGCCATGCCGCCGTTCATGCCGCCCGAAGGCGCTCCGGTGGAAGTGGTGTCGGTTGAAGGCGTCGATGCATTGATGCCGTCATCGCTCGAGTACACGAGGTTCTCGCCGCCGGAAACCTCCACGCATTGGCCCTCCAGGCCCTCGCAGCTAGTTTCCACCGTGGTCTGGCCGCCTTCGATGCTCAGGTTGTATTCGGCATGCACGCCGTCGTCACCTGCATTGATGGCAAGATCACCATCGGCTATCTGCACGTCGTAGTCGCCGTGGACGGCGTCGCCTTCCGCATCGATGTCGATTTGACCGCCTGCGATACGCACGAGCTTGCTAGCCTGTATGCCATCGTCAACAGCGGTAATCGCTATCGTGCCGCCATCGATGGAAACAAAGCCCTTATCGTCCTCGTCGGTTTCCGTCGACTTGATGCCATCAGATTGCGAATCGATGGCTATCGTGCCGCTGGCAATCTGCACGCTGTCCTTGCCATGCAAGCCATCGCCCACCGACGTGACATCGATGCTCCCACCGGTAATCGCTAAGTCGTTCTTGCTCGAGATGCCATGGTTCACCGTGGCATGCACCGCAAGCGCGCCGCTACCGTTGATGGTTAGGTCGCATTCGCTGTAAATCGTCGCATTCGGCTCGCCGCTTTCGCCGGTAAGCGTCCAGCCACTGCCATCGGAAAGGGAGTTCGACGTGCCGCTCGCCAAAGTGATGAACACCTTGTCGGCCGTCTGCACGTTAATGCAGGGGCCACTCGAGCAGCTCATGGTCACGCCATCCAGCACCAGCTGCACCTTCTCGTCGTCGGCAGCAGCCACGACAATCTGGGCATCGCTCGCATTTCCGCTGATCACATACGTACCAGCCTGCGTGATGGTTACCACGGATCCACTGGCAGAGGCGCCCGACCCATCAACCGTCGCCGACGCACCGCTTAGCGTGATGCTCGTTGCGCTCGAAGCGTCGTAGCTCGCATCGGTGTCGCGGTTTGAGTAATCGAACGACATGGAAGCAGTATCGGCCGCAACCGCCTCCTTGGCGTGTGTTGCCGTGCTGGTAGAAGATGCCGCGGTATCGGAAACGCTTTCCGAAGCCTCGCTCGTGGTGATGCCCTGCACGGCAGTGCACCCCACCACCCCCGCAAGGGCAATCGTTAGGCCCGCAATGGCCATAGCGCGCACGGGATGCGCAAGCGAGTTCAAACGGTCGCGAACCGTGCGCCTCGAGGGGCGGCGCGCACCCTCCGCCGCATGGAACTGCGGGGAATCATACGTTGGGTAGGTACCCGCCGGCACGCGGTCGCGCCAGGCGCCGCACGAGCGACTCTGCGGACGCGTGCCGGTATCCGATGCCGAATACCCGGAACGGGCGTGCTTGGGAGTAGTCATGGTTAGAGCCTTTCCTGGAACATGGTGGGTCTGCCGCACTGGACGGTCAGATTGCCGTTGCGCGTGCGGATGGCGTCGAGCAGGGTCTTTTCAGCACGCGAATCCTTCAGCGTGATGAGGTACTCGAGCTTGTACAGGCTGCCCATATTGGTGGTACGGGTGTTAACAAGTTCGTGCTTCGCCGTGAAGCGCTCGAACAGGTCGTCGAAGAGGTTGGTGTAGTCGATGTCCTCGGGGATGGTAACGGTGAGCGCGCGTTCCACGCGTTCGCCCAGCTGGTTGCCAAGCGGCGAAAGCACGAAGGCGATGTTCGCGATGGCCACGATTACGGTGAACACGCAGGCCAGGGCAAGATAGCCCATGCCTGTGGCCAAACCCACGGCCATGGCCAGGAACACCGATCCGATGTCCTTCGCGCTGCCCGGAATACTGCGGAAGCGCACGAGGTTGAACACGCCCATAACCGCGATGCCCGCGCCGATGTTGCCATTCACGAGGCTGATTACCATCTGCACGATGATGGGCAGCAGGGCGAGCGTGACCACGAAGCTCTTCGAGTACGAGTGCTTGAACATGTAGATGAACGCAATCGCAACGCCAAGCACAAGCGACACAGCCGAGCAGAGGAAGAAGTCGACGCCGGACATGGTGGCGGCAGTCGAATCGGCGCTGGCGGTCAGCACGCTGGTAAACAGGGAATCAAGCACAATGAGCTCCTTTCACGCGACGCGCGCCAGGCACGCCGTATCTATCGGTCGTCTGAATTCGCTCCGCGGGCTTCCGGAACGCGGGGACGCGCAAGGCCCCCACCTGCGTACGCGGCACAAGGGCCGTGTACGCACCCGCAATCTTCGAACAGGGCTGCGGGTAGACGCGCAAGTTGGAAAGCGCGCGCACCAGCCACAGGGGGTACGCCTTCTGGCACTTGATTTCCATGATGATGTTGCGCTCGTCTTCGCGATACAGCAGGTAGCCGCGCTCTTCTGCGTCGAACGTCAGGTCGCAAGCGCGCCAACGTGGGTTGAAATCGAACGTGAAGCGGATGTTGCTGCCGTCAGTGCTCTTCAGCGACAGGCGGTTCACCACCACCATGATGCGCGGGCGCAACTTCGGGTAGCGCGCGATGGTCGCGTCGATTTCACGTACCGTCTGCAACTTGCTCGAGGAAAGCGCCTCGGCGGCGTCGAGAAGGCCCGAGGGAGCCGCCGCGCACACGGCATGCCGATACGAGATGTCGCCCTGCATGTACGCCATGGCCAGATCGCGCGGCAGCTGCACGCGCCGCTTGTATACGATGCCATCGAACTTCTTCTTGAGCTCCACGAACACCAGGTCATCGGCGCTCGCCCGCCCATACGAGCGGATGCGCAGCTTTTCCTTGTAAAAAGGCTTTTCCATCGATCGATTGATGAGCGTATCTTCCGCCGTATCGAAATACAGGCTGGAAATCGTGCTGCGCGCGTACTGGTCGTCGCAAAGCCTATCGCCAATGGCGGCCATAAGCAGATCGAACTGGCGACGCGTGATCACGTACTTCTTTTCCGTGCGCTCGAAGATGGAAATGGGCTTCGGGCTTGTTTTGCTTGCTTCAGTCATCGTCATTCCTCTCATTGACTACCACGACTGTAGGATGCGCTCCTTAAAACAGCCTGAATGAGGGGAGCTCGTAACGCCTGAATTACGCCTCTGGTATGGGAAAACATAAAATGCTAGAATTTGGATTACATATGCACGCGCAAGCGATGGGGGTCGTTATGCATGCACGGTCGCACTTGAATAGTCCGAAGTCACGGGAGGCAGCACGTTCCGCGGTGAGCCTGGGCACCCTGCTCTGCGCCCTCTTTGCGGCCGTGATGATTTTCCTGCCCGCATCTGCCTTTGCGGACACCGAACCCGCTACCTCGTACGCAGGAGGCACGGGCACGGAAAGCGACCCGTACCAGATTGCCAATGTGGCCCAGCTGCGCTACATGATGAGTGAGGTAAACAAGCCCGGGGAGCTCTCGGGCGCCACGTACGTGCCCACTTCCGCGCAGACGGCGCACTACACGCTGACCGCCGATATTGACGCGTCGGGAGAAACCGCCTGGTCGCCCATCGGCTGGGGCGAGCACACGACCATCGGCGAAGGAGGCGAACGCGTAGTCGATTACGCGTACTTCTGCGGCACCTTCGACGGCAACGGGCACTCCATCAAGCTCAACCAAATTGGCATCACCGACATGACGCTGCAATGCAAGATGGCGTCGCTCTTCGGCGCCACGGCAGCGGGGTACGGCGCCACGTTCAAGGATTTCGACCTTTCGGGCACCACCACGGCCGCAGGCGTGGGACAAATCGCCGCAGGCGTGCTGGGCGTTGCAGCCGGCAACGTTACGTTCGAAGGCGTCACGTGCTCCGTTGCGGCCACGGCAAACGGCAGTAGCGGCATCGCTGGCGGCCTGGTTGGCAAGGCGACGGGGACTCTCACCATCGACGGATGCGAAACCTGCGGGCCCGTAAGCGGTATGAAGGCCGCAGGAGGCATGGTGGGATACGCGCTCGATTGCGACCTCTCGCTGCACGCATCGCGCAACTACCTGGACTTCAACGCCGCAAGCACCAACACGGGGCTCATTAGGGCAGGCAGCGTGGGCGAAAACGCTGGCAACGCCGGCGGGCTCGTGGGCCTTTGCGAAGCTGAATCCGCCAGCACGCCACCCGCGGTAACCATAAGCGCATGCGGCAACACGGGCAGTGTTTCCGCCTCTGCCGCAGGCGGCGGGCTTGTAGGCGCAAATAACGGCTGCAAGCTGACCATATCCAACTGCTTTAGCGCCGCGGAAAACGATCGCGAATACACCGTCATTGGAACCCCCGTAGGCGGAACGGCCTACCTGGGAGGCATCGTGGGACGCACGCAAGGCGGACTATACCGCCTGGCCATCACGAACACCTATAGCGCAAGCCTCATGGGCAAGCAAAGCCAAGCCGACGGGTCCGCTACCGTAGGCGGTATGGTAGGCCTGGCAGGCGTAGGCGAAGCAGGCAGCGAAATCCGCATTGGGAACTGCTACTTCCGTGGCGACGCAGCCGCAGGCTGGGCCGGCGCGCGAGAAACCGATACCGGAGGACTCGTTGCCCCCACCATCAGCCAATCAAACGCCCTGCCCCTCTCGTTCGACGATCTGAAGCGACAAGGCGCAAGCAAGCTGGGGGCATACTTCAGCGACGGCTACGAGAGCACAACGCCCAACTACGGATACCCCGTGCTCTATTGGCAGCTGGGCCAGGAAGAGCCCTCGGTCAACCTGGAAGATGCCACCATTTCGTACAGCGAAACCGTAACGTACACGGGCGAAGCAATCCTGCCCTCCGACATTCACGTCGTGCTGAATGGCACCGAGCTCAATCCCGATTCCGACTACACGGTTACGGGCAGCAACAACGTCAATGTCACCACGAACACGAGCCCCGCAACGTTCACCGTAACGGGTGCGGGCGCCTATGCGGGAACGCAAAACGGACCGCACGCTTTCACCATCGACCCAGCCAACCTGGGCACGAGCAACTGCACGTACACCGCTACCAGCACCTGGAACTTCGGCGGCAACAACCTGGTGCGCCCCACCATCACCATTACCAATGCCGCAGGCAAGCAGCTGCAGGAAAACGTCGACTACACTCTGGACTGGAACAGCGGGAATACGAAGATCACGGCACCGCAAGGTGGCGTTGACGCCGTTGCCGTTCCCGGAGGCAACTACAGCGGCAGCTTGCGCGTTCAATTTGCCGTTGCCGCAGGCCCCGATTCGTTCGCCAACGCAAGCACGGGCACCGAAAACGACCCCTACATCATCGACTCCGTAGGCGCGCTTGCCTACATGCAGTACTGTATCGAGAACGACGTCCCCACCTACGGGTCGGCGTATTACAAGCTCACCGCTGACCTGGACCTGGTAAACACCGACGCTTCGCCCCTGGTGCCCTCCATTGGCATTGCGTCGCCCTTCGCGGGAAGTTTCGACGGCGGCGGACACACCATCACCATGCATGCAGGCACCACGCAACCCCTGTTCAACGCCATCACGGGCTCGCCCGGACGAAC
>NZ_JAZZJS010000015.1:0-16042 GCF_056180635.1 Denitrobacterium sp.
TTGCGTCATGGCTGTTCGTGTCCTTGTCGATGGTGTGGTTGAATCGTTCGCAGTTGTTCAGCTGACAGGCGTTAGTTGCTATGCAAACGCACGGCCTGTAATCTTCTCGTACGCCTGGACGTACTTCTCGGTGGTTTTCTCGATAATCTCTTGCGGCAAATGCGGCGGCTCGCCCGTGCGGTCCCAATTGGCGTTGAGCCAGTTGCGCACGAACTGCTTGTCGAAGCTGGGCTGAACCTCGCCCTCGACATACGTGCTAGCACCCCAGAAGCGGCTGCTGTCGGGCGTGAGCACTTCGTCGCCCAGGATGATCTTGCCGTCGATGACGCCGAACTCGAACTTCGTGTCGGCAATGATGATGCCGCGTTCGGCAGCATGGTCAGCCGCCTTCGTGTACACGGCCAGCGTGAGGTCGCGCAGCTGCTCGGCAGCTTCCTGGCCCACCAGCTGAGCGCACTGCTCGAAGCTGATGTTCTCGTCGTGACCGCCGATTTCGGCCTTCGTGGAAGGCGTGAAGAGCGCTTCGGGAAGCTTGGAGGCTTCGGTGAGGCCAGCGGGGAGGCTGATGCCGCACACGGTGCCGTTGGCCTGGTAGGACTTCAAGCCGCTACCGGTGAGGTAACCGCGCACGATGCACTCGACGGGGAACATCTCGGCCTTGCGCACGAGCATGAAGCGGCCATCGAGGTAATCGGCCCAGGGCTTGAACTGTTCGGGCAGATCGGCCACGTCGGCGCTGATGAGGTGATTGTCGACAACGTCGGAAAGAAGTTCGAACCAGAAGCAGGACAGCTGGGTAAGCACCTTGCCCTTGTTGGGGATTTCGTCGGGCAGGATGTAATCGAACGCGGAAATGCGGTCGGTTGCCACAAGCAGGAGCTTATCGCCCAGGTCGTACAGATCGCGCACCTTGCCCTGTGCATCGGGCTTGATGTCAATGGGGTTCATGAACGTACTTTCCTTTCAGAACGGCTTACCGCGATTCATCCGCGGGATCGGTGTCCTCATTATGCGCTTCGAACGAGCGCTTCATACGCTGCTTGTAGGATTTCACGCGCTCCTCATTGAAGAGCGGGATATACATGGTGAAGGTGGAGCCAACGCCCTTTTCGCCTTCCACGCGCACCCAGCCTTCGTGAATGTCGGCGATTTCCTTCACGAGCGAAAGACCCACGCCCAGACCGCCCTGCGCGCGATTGCGCCCGGCGTCGGCGCGCCAGAAGCGGCTGAACACCATCTTGGCTTCTTCGGGAGTAAGGCCGATGCCCGTATCGGCCACGGCGATGGCGGCGTTTTCGTCGCCCTTGGATACCGTGACGGTGATGTGGCCTTCGGGAGTGTAGCGCACGGCGTTCGAGATGAAGTTGGCCGTAGCCTGGCGAATGAGGTCGGGGTCGCCGTAGACGTATACGTCGGGGTCGGCCGAGTAACGCAGTTCGAGGCCAGAGTCGGCGACGAACGCCTCGTGCGTGGAAACGATGCTCTGGATGAGCTCGCCCACGTTCACGATCTGCATCTGCGTGCTGACGGAGCGATTTTCCAGACGCGAGAGCTTCAAGATGGCATCGACCAGGCGCGAGAGGCGCTGAACTTCGGAATTAACCGTTTCCAGGCGTTCCTGGTCGGCCGCGAAGACGCCATCGACCATGGCTTCGACCGTGGACTGGATGGCCATGAGGGGCGTGCGCAGCTCATGCGCGACGTCGGTGGTGAGGCGGCGTTCGAGCTGGCGGTCTTTCTCGACCGATTCGGCCATGACGTCGAACGTTTCGCCAAGCTTGGCGATTTCGTCGTCGCCGTGCAGTTCGGTGCGTGCCGAAAGGTTGCCGTCGCCGAAGGACTTGGCCGCCTTGGCGATGCGCCTAATGGGCTGCACGAGACCGCGCGCGAACACGAAGCCCAGGAAGAGCGCGAGCACTACGGCAAGCGCCGTGGAGAACACCATGGCCTGGTAGCTCTTGTTCCTGAATTCCTGATCGGCCTGCGTGAGCAGCGTGCTGGAACCGTAGACCCACACGCGCACGGTGCCGATTTCCTGGCCATTTGCGTAGATGGTGGCCTGCGCCAGCGAATCTTTGCTGGTAGGCGCAAGAGAGATTTGCTCGGCGCTATCGGTGGTGCGCGAGTCGTCGTAGAGAATGGCGCCCGTGGAATCGAGCACCTGCACGCCCACGCCATTGGAAAGCTCGCTTGCAGACGAAGCGGGCGTGAGCGCGCCGTTATACCAATCGTTGTTCTGCTCGTACTTCGACCCGATGGCCGAAGCCGTGGTGGAGGCGATGCGCTGCATGTTCTCGCGCGTGTACGTCTGGAAGTGCTGCTCCCAGACGAACGAGAGCACGCCGAACGCAACCAGGGCGGTCATGGCCGAAACCAAGGCGAACGCCGCGGTTACGCGCGTTGTGTACGTTAGATTCCCCCAGCGCTTCTTATGCTTGCCCGAATGAGACTCGCGCATGCGCCATTCCCCCTGCTACAGTGCTTGTTACTGGCTCTGCTTCGTGGGGTCTTCGAAACGGTACCCAACGCCGTGCACCGTGTGCAGCCAGGTGGGGTTGCGCGGGTTGTCGCCGATCTTGGCACGCAGGTTCTTCACGTGGGAGTCGATGGTGCGCTCGTAGCCTTCGAAGTCGTAGCCGAGCACCTTTTCCACCAGTTCCATGCGGGAGTACACGCGGCCGGGATAACGGGACAGCGTGGTGAGAAGCTTGAATTCGCTTGCCGTGAGGTCGACCTCTTCGCCGCGCACCAGAACCTTATGGCCGGATACGTCGATGGTGAGGTCGCCGAATTCCAGAACCTCGCGCTGAGGCTCGACATCGGAATGCACGCGGCGCAGAAGGGCGCGCACGCGGGCGACGAGCTCGCGGGGGCTGAAGGGCTTTACCAGGTAATCGTCGGCGCCGAGTTCCAGACCGATGATGCGGTCTTCGACTTCGCCCTTGGCGGTAAGCATGATAATGGGTACATCGGAGTTGTCGCGGATGGCGCGGCAGACACGCTCGCCAGGAACGCGCGGAAGCATGAGGTCGAGAATGACAAGGTCGAAATGGTGCTTGCTGAATTCCTCGAGGGCCTCCTGGCCATCGCCCGCAGCCGTTACCCAGTAGTTTTCGCGTTCCAGGTACGCCGCCACTGCATCACGAATCGCCTTTTCGTCTTCCACGAGTAGAATGCGTCGCGTTTCGTTGTTGCTCATGTATGCCTCTTCTTTCCGATAGTTTACAGCTTATGGCAACTCAGACAGGAGTTCTAAGCAGATATGCCATGCGTGTAACATGCGAATGCGTTTATTGTAGCAATTGCACTTAAACACCGCTGAAACCCCGTGTCAAATGACACAATAAACGTGAAAGTATACACCTGCAAGAGGATGAAGGAGCGCATGGACCGCAAACCCGGCCAACGTCGGCCCGCGAACAGGCCTTCCGCGCAATCGCGGCGCCGCGCAGCAACGGGCTACGCGCGCCCCAGCATCCAAACCACGGGCAGGCGCGTACGCAATACCACGCCCCCCAGCGCTTCGGCGCGCGGCATGGGCGCATCGCGTACATCGCGCGGCAAACGCCGCTCTAATCAGGCAAATCACGCCCAAACGGGCGGCACGCTGCTCACCAGGCGCCATTTCCTCTACGGTGCCCTGGGCGTGGGCGCGGTAGCCGCCGTGGGCTTCGGGGCCAACGCACTCATCCAGTCGCGCAACGCCACCTCCACCACCATCGAGACGCTGTCGGTTCCCGCCAGCAAAGTCGCTACGCTCGACGACCTTACCGAAGTCGACTTGAACAACGCCTTCGAGCAGGTGGGCGAATACGATTTGCCCTACGGCACCCTCATGTGGTGCAACGACGACTCGATGGCCACGTGCCTCATCCCCACCGAAACCGCTTCGCCCCTCACGCAGATCGGCATCATGAAGCTTTCCAGCGGCAACCTGGAAACGGTTGTCGAGGAAGCCGAAGGCACATCCGAGGGCTTCGAGATCTACGATGTGCGCGGAACGTCCTCCGGCCTGGTATGGACGGAGGCGAACATCTTCGAGGGAACCTGGCGCATCGTCACCGCCACGCTCAGCTCGTCAAACTCCCTGGGCAAGGCCCACGTCGTCGACAGCGGCGACTCCTCCAAGGAAACACCCTCGATTGCCGCCGTGAACGGCTACGCGTACTGGGTCGTCATGCCCCCCGCGGGCGCAAGCGACGAGAAGACGGGCACTGCGCAGCTGAAACGCGCATCGTTCGGCCAGGAAAGCTCGGAAGTGGTATACGAAAGCACGGGCCGCATGGCCGCCCCCGTATACGGCGACAGCGACGGCGTCGTCATCACGCCCCGCCACCCCGACGGCAAATCGTACTTCCAGCTTCTGCACGTAAACGCGAATACGGGCGAGGTCGACGACTCCATCACCTTGCCCTCGGCCATGCAGCCGGTGGAAGTGGGATACGGCAACAAGCGATTCTCGTTCTGCTTCGAGGCCATCTACAGCTACGGCGACGGCATCGCCAACCTGGGCACCTACACGCCCTCCTCCGCTCCGAACGGAGACTACAGCAGCGCATCGTGGTTCCGCTTCGGCCGCACGCCCCTGGCACCTCCCGCCTGGTGCGACGACTGGTTCATCGTGAAGTCGAGCCAGTCGGTATGCGCCGTCGACCTCGCCTCGAAGTCGTACTGCACGTTTGGCATCCAGAGCGGCGCCACCAGCTGGGGCGACTACCTGGCCACGAACGGCACCCACAACCGCGTGATCACCATCAGCCAGATCAACGAAATCGACTCCGACAGCAACACCAACCAAACGTGCGTCGTGCGCGTTTGGAAGCCCCTGGCATAAGAAAACGCGCCGCCGGAACTACCAGCGACGCGTTGCATGCGCTCTGCAGGCTTGCAGGAGCCCTAGAGGGCGCGAATCTGCTGAGCGAGCCATTCGGCCCACTCTTCCACGCCATCGCCCTTCGTGGCGCTTACACGGAATACGGGAGCCTGCGGGTTCAAACGCTCGATATGGCTGTCGAACGCCTCTTCGTCGAAATTGAACACGGGCATCGTGTCGACCTTGTTCAAAATAACGGCCTGCGCAACCTGGAACACGCCCGGGTACTTCAGGGGCTTGTCGTCGCCCTCGGGCACCGAGAGGATCATGACCTTGGCATTTTCGCCCAGGTCGAAGTCGGTGGGGCACACGAGGTTACCCACGTTTTCCAACAGGATGAGGTCGAGATTGTCCAAATCGAGCACGTCGACCGCGCGCTTGATCATGTCGCTTTCCAGATGGCAGGCGCCACCGGTGTTGATCTGCACCGCGGCGATGCCCTGCGCCTTGATCTTTTCCGAATCGACGCTGCTGGCGATATCGCCCTCGATGACGGCGATATTGAACTCGTCGCGCAGCGCTTCGATGGTAGCCAGAATGGTGGACGTCTTGCCCGAACCGGGGCTTGCCAGGATATTCAGCACGAACACGCGCTTTTCCGCGAACAGGCGACGGTTTTCCTGAGCGAGGCGGTCGTTCTTATCGAGAATAGGTTGCTTCATATCGATCTGCATGACATGCGCTCCTTTGAGGTTGGATTCAGGCGCTATTATGGCACATTACTGCACACGAATAGGCAAGATTGTGTGAAGACGCGATGGGTTCGCCCAATGGCAAATGAAGCGGGCCGCACGCGTTTGCGTACGGCCCGTAGAGTCCCAAGCGATAGCTAGTCTTCTGGAACGTCGACCTCGATGTTATCGATTTGCAAGTCGCGCCCGGCAAGGAGCTGCGTTGCAATCGAGCCGCATTCGGGGCACGTCATGTGGAAGCGATCGTGATCGAATTCCACGCCGCATTCCAGGCACTTGCTGTGCGGATGCACCATGGTGAGGTTCAGTTCGGAGCCTTCCATGAGCTCGTTGCCCTCGGTAAGGGCCTCGTAGGCGAAGACGAGGCAATCCTCGATGGCTTCCGTCATCTCGCCCACCGAAAGGTTAACCTTCAGCACGCGCGTGGCGCCTGCGTTCTTCGCGGCTTCCGTTACCGCATCCACAACACCCGTCATCATGCCGAGCTCGTGCATGGCCTAGTCCTCCGACTCTCGCTCCAATTTGCGCTGGCGCTGACGTTCCGCCCATTCGGCTTCCCATTCAGCATCTTCCTTGGCCTGCTGCTCCATTTCGAGCTTCTGCTGCTTGATGCGGCGGCCAAGCACCAAACGGGCAGCGAGGAGGCTGACCTCGTACAGGGCGATCATGGCGCCGAAGAGCAGAACCATCGTGACGGGCGAAGCGTCGGGCGTGATGAATGCGGAGAGCACCATGAGGCCAATGTACACTTCGCGCCAGAGGGAGCGCAGCTTGGCGTACGGCACGATTTCGAAGATCGTGAGGTAGAAGACGACGAGCGGCAGCTCGAACGCGACGCCGAAGCCGATTTCGAACTTGATGATGATGTCGACCCACTTATCGGCCTGGGGCGTGATGGTGGCGAAGCCCTGAGCCTGGTCGGTAAGCCACTGGAACGCCGGGTCGAGAATGATGTTGTAGCAGAACACCGTGCCGAACACGAAGAGGGCGCACGCAACGGCGAACGTGGGAATGAACCACTTGCGCTCGTTGGGCTTCAACGCGGGCAGGAAGAATGCGAGCAGCTGCCAGATGATAACGGGCATGCAGGCCACGACCGACGCCCACAGGGCGATGGTGAAGCGTACCGCGAAGGCGTCGAACGCGCCGAGCACGATCATCGTGACGTTGCCATTCGCGTCGGTGGGCATGTATTCGGCAACGGGCGCCAGCAGGAACTGCGAGAGCGTGGGGGTTGCCATGTAGAAAACGCAGACCGCGATGAGCATGCAGACCACGATGCGCACCAAGCGCATGCGCAGCTCGCCCAGGTGGTCGAAAAGGGGCATACGTGCAGGACCGATAGGCATGTCTTATTCCCCCTTCTCTTCCTCGTTGGCAGGCGTGCTTGCACCTGCGGGCGTGCTCTTCTTCGGCGTGGATGCGGGCTCCGGGGCCTTCTTGTCGCCAGATGCCGCCTTGCGCGCGGGACGCTTGGCCTTCGGCGCGGTGCCGTACAGTTCGTCGGCGGAGAATACCTTCGGAGTGTCGTCGACAACCGCGGGCTTCGCAGCCGCTGCCGTTGCGGAAGCGCCCGCTGCTTCGGCGGACTTCTTGGCCTCTTCAGCGGCTTTGCGCTCTTCGGCAGCCTTGCGGGCGGCGCGCTGCTTGTCGTAGCGAGCCTTGCGGGCCGTGAAGCTTTCGCCCTTGTCTTCCTTCTTGACGTCGTTTTCTATCTTGCTGATGGCGTCGAGCGGATTCTTGAAGGGATCCTCGGCATCGGGATCGTAGACTTCTTTTTTGATCACATCGCTCATCTCGTTCTGAGCGTTGCGGAACTTCGCGATGGCGCGACCGATGGTCTTCGCCATGGCGGGCAGCTTATCGGGCCCGAAAATGAGGAACCCGAAGAGCAAAATGAGCAAAAGCTCGTTCGCACCTATACCAAACAATGAAAAACCTCTTATCGTAGGGCGCTAGGCGCCGACGGATACCAAACGTGGGATTTTACCGCAATCCCCTACGCGGCGCCACCCGCCAGGAAGCTGAGGGCAACGGTGGGCACGCCAAGCGCGAGCACCAGAATGACGCACACGATGATAATGCCAATGCGTTTCAGGCGATCGGTGCGTTCCTTCTTCAAACGCGCCGCTTCCTCGCGAGCCTGAGCTGCGGCAAGGCGAGCTTCGCGCTGCTTGGCAGACATCTTCTGCTTCTTAGCCATGGAAAACCTTCTTACATCGTATCGGCGCACTGCCTGCGCAGGCGCGTGCGCGTCTTGATCATCTGGGCGACGCTCGAGCCGAACGGCGCTTCGATGTTCCATTTACCCTCGTCGTAGAGCGTCTTGCCACCCACCATGGTCATGACGACATCGTTCGGCGTGGCGGTGTTCACCACGGCAGCACACGGGTCGTTCGTGGGAGTGGAGTGCGAACCGGAAAGGTCGACGGCGATGATGTCGGCCATCTTGCCCACTTCCAGAGAACCAACCTGATCGTCGATGTGCATGGTGCGCGCACCGCCGATGGTAGCCATTTCCAGCAAGTCATGCGAGGAGATGAACCAATTCGTTTCGGAGCTGACAGCACGCTGAACCATCATGCCGATGCGCATTTCCGCGAAGATGTCGGTGGAATCGGTGGCGGCGGGGCTGTCGGTGCCCAGGCCAATGGCCATGCCGGCCTTCATGTACTCCTCGATGGGAGCCACGCCCATGCCCAGGTTCGCGTTGCAACGCGGGCAGTGGGCAACGCCCACGCCGTACTCGCGCAGCTTCTGGATGTCTTCCCAGCGCACATGCACGCCATGGACGACAACGACGTTTTCGGCTTCGAACGCGCCCCAGTTCAGAGCGTAGTTAACGGGAGTGGCGCCCGTGGGAAGCCAGGGCGGAACCTCCATGTAGCCGCGGCGCTTCATAGCGTCGACGGAGAACGGGCTGCGCCCGTATTTCACGAAGCTGTATTCCTCGCGGCTGCTGGCAACATGCATCGCCAGAGGCGTAGTGTCGGCGGCGTACTTGGCCGCTTCGGTGAAGACGCGCGGATGGCACTCGTACAGAGGGGCGGGAGCGATGCCGATCTGGATAAGGTCGCCATCGACGATGTCGCGCCATTCCTCGATGTCCTCCACGGCCTGGCGCATCGCGTAGTTCACGCGGCGGCCGTCCATGGCGCCCACCTCGCGGTAGGCGATGCCGCGCATGCCCAGGTCGTTCATGGCGCGAACGGCCGGCTCCGAAGAGGCGATGTTCGCGGCGCAGGTGATGCCCGAAGCGATGGACTCAAGGCCGCCGATGAGCGTGGAATCGTAGAGGTCGGCGGCGTTGAGCGTGCTGGAAAGCGCGCTGACGCGGCCCATCCACGTGGCGTAGGGCTCGTCGTGCATCATGCCGCGCAGTACCGTGTACTCCATATGGCAATGGGCATTGACGAAGCCGGGAAGGAGGGCCGCCTGGCCGAAATCGCGGATTTCCTCGTCTTTGTAGCGCGCACGCAGCTGCTCAACCGGGCCAATATCCCGTATGCGACCTTCGGAAATAAGAATCGCGCCCGCCTCGATGGGGTCGGACGTAATGGGCAACACGTATTCAGCGCACAACAGCATGGGCGTCCTCCTGGTGAATTCGTAGCGCACATTCTAGCATTGAACCAGCGCATACGGTGCAATGCACACAGGAAAGGCGGCTACTTCACCGCCGTGTGGATTGCAACGGCCCCGAACGCCAAATTCTCGTATGCCACGTGGCCAAATCCGGCGGCGCGCAGCATGTCGCAGAACTCCTCCTGCTTCGGGAACGCCTTGATGGAATCGGCCAGGTAGACGAAGTCTTCGCGCTTGCCCGTATAGTGCTGGCCCCAGGCGGGAATGCCCCATTTCAGGTACAGGTTGTAGAAGGCGCGCTCGAGGGGGCGCGGCGGCGTGGAGAACTCCAGGATGCACACGGTGCCGCCAGGCACCAGGACGCGGCGGATCTCGCGCAGGGCGGCCATGCGGTCAGGCATGTTGCGAATGCCGTAGGCCATGGTCACCACGTCGAAGGAATTGTCCTCGAACGGCATCTTCTGCGCGTCCACCACCTGCGTGTCAACGTTCACGCTACGCGCGTCGCCAGCTTCGATGCGGCGCTTGGCCACTTCGAGCATCGCAGGCGTGTAGTCGGTGAGCATGATGTGCGCAGGATGCGCCTTGCGGCAGATGGCGAACGTGACCTCGCCCGTGCCGCCCGCAACGTCGAGCACGCGGGAACGCGAGTCGATGGGGGCAAGCTCCACCAGGCGGTCGAGCCACTTATGGTCTTGATGGAAGCTCGAGGAACGGTTGAAGCGCTCGTACTGCTCGGCGATTTCGGTGAAGATGCCGAGCACGCGCTCTTCGGAGATTTCCGCGGGCGCTTCCTTGCCCGTGGCCGTATCGATGGTATGCGAATTGGTATCCGTCATTGCGGTCTCCTAGTAGGGTTCTTCGAGGTTCGTATGGGCGCAGGCGTCGGCATCGAGGCCGCTCGTCTTGTCCTGGTTGAAGCGGTCGAGCGCCACGAGGGCGATCATGGCGGCGTTGTCGGTGCACGCGGAAAGGGGCGGCATGGTCAGGCGCACGCCGCGCTTGCGGCACATGCGCTCGTACGCGGCACGCAAGGCGGGGTTGGCGGCAACGCCACCACCCAGGCAGAACTCGCGCGCACCCGTTTCCCGAAGCGCCGTTTCCGCCTTCGAGACCTGCACGTCGATGACGGCGGCCTGGAAGCTTGCGGCGATATCGGGCAGGTTCAGCTCCACGCCCGCTTCGCGCTGCTGGTTGATATAGGTGATGACGGCCGTCTTCAGCCCCGAAAGCGAGAAGCGCAAATCGCCCGAATGCATCATGGCACGCGGGAAGCGCACGGCCTTCGGGTCGCCCTTCGCCGCGAGGTTCGAGATGATGGGGCCGCCGGGATAGCCCAGGCCAAGCGCCTTGGCCACCTTGTCGAACGCCTCGCCCACGGCATCGTCGATGGTGGAGCCAAGAATGCGGTAGTCGCCCCAATCGCGCACGTGCACGAGCATGGTGTGTCCGCCCGAAACCAGGGACACGACCATTGGGGGCGTCATGTCGGGCGTGGCGATCTTGTTCGCGTACAGGTGTCCCTCCAGGTGGTTCACCTTCACGAACGGCACGCTGGCCGCCCACGCGGCGGCCTTGGCATAGGCAACGCCCACAACGAGCGCACCCACCAGGCCAGGGGCATACGTGCAGGACACGGCATCCATATCGGCAATCGAAAGAGCCGCACCTCCCAGGCGCGACGAAGCGCTCTCGAGGCATACCTGCACCACGCCGCAGATAGCCTCGACGTGCTTGCGGCTGGCAATTTCGGGCACCACGCCGCCGAAGCGCGCATGGAAGTCGATTTGGCTCGCCACGGTATCGGCCAGGATTTCGCCCTTGCCATCGATGATGGAAGCGGCGGTCTCGTCGCACGACGACTCGATGGCCAAAATGAGCGGACGCGCCACATCGTTGGGAATGTCCTGCATGGCCGCGGCATCCACCTGCAGCACCATGCCAGCCACGTCGCGCTCTTCCAGAGGAAGGGGGCCTTCCATGATGACGGCGTCTTCCCGGTCGCTGTAATAGCGCGGGCGCGTTCCGATGGGCGCGAAATCGAGCGAAGCGTAGAACGACTGCGCCCCGGCATTACCCGCGCGCACTTCGAGCGAGCACGTGCGGGCACCCAGGTCGCGCGCATCGCTTGCGACGCGGGCGATGAGGGCGCGCGCGATGCCACGGCGGCGGAACGCGGGATCGACGGCTATTTTCAGAATCTGGAGCTGGCCGTCGGTAATCCATCCGCCGGCATACCCCACAAGCTGGCCTTCGGGCGAATATGCTGCCCACCAGCTGCGATCTTTGCGCGGAAGCTCATCGGCGACGAGATTCTCGCTCCATGCATCGGTGCCCATGGCGCTCGATTCCAGCTTGGCCACATCGGCGGCATGCGCCGCGTCAAGCGGGCGATAGTCGATCTGGGCATCGGCGGGTTCGGCAGCGCCAGCATGCTGCACGCCCGTACGCAGGTCTTTCGGATCGGACGACGAAAGGCGAATGCGCTCGTTTTCCTCGGCATCGGAAAGGCGCGTGTACACGGGCAGCAGAAACGCCGGGTCGTGACGGCGTGCGTCGAAGGGATCGAGCGCACCCTGGCGCCACCCCGCCTGCACGGCCGCGAGCAGGCCAGACCCTTCGGGCGTCCACTGCTCCTGCGGGGCCAGAGAGCCCGCGCCCTGGAACAGGTCGGCGTATTTCTCCAGCGCGTCGCCGGCGATAAGCAGGCTGGCGTCGGGCGAAAGAGACGCAGCGAAATCGCGCGCCTTCACCACGGTGTCGGGCTCGAGGCGATGCGCGCCATCGTCGGCCAGCTCGAAACGCACGGGATAGACTTCCTTGCGCATGGCGTCGGCCACCACGAGCGCCTGGCCACGGTGTCCGGCGGCATGGAGCTGCCATGCAATGGCATCGAGCGTTGATACGCCCACGAGGGGCACGCGCAGCGCCTGGGCGATGCCCTTCGCGGAAGCGATGCAGATGCGCACGCCCGTGAAGCTTCCAGGACCGCGACCGCAGGCCACGCACGCAATGCTTTCGCGCGTGACGCCGGCTCCATCGAGGAGCTCCTCGATGGAGGGAAGAAGCAGGGTGTTCGATGCGCGATGCGCGGGGATGCGGCGCGAGGCGATGCATTCCACCGATTGGCCTTCAGACGCAAGACGCCCCAGGCCGAGCGCGATTACTTCGTTAGCCGTATCGAATGCGAGGATATAAGCAGGTTCCATGTGCGTCTTTCCAAGTTCACGCTGGTCGCCGAGCGCTATTCGCCCAGGCGATGCCAGCCTTCGCGGTTGCCGTCGACCCAGCTGAACAGAAGCTGGCGCGCGCGTTCGCCACGCGGCGTGGCGCGAAAGTCGCGGCCACCCGCCCCGTTCACGGAGATGCGCAGCTCGAGATAGTCGTCGGGTTCGTCGTCGGGGAACTTTTCTCCCCATTCCACGAACGAAACGCCATCGCCTTCGAGCGTTTCCCAATATCCCAGGTCGTAAAGCTGATCGGCATCGTCGAGACGATACAGGTCGAAATGGTTGAGCACGAGCGAACCGCTTTCGTAGGTAAGTTGAATGGTGAATGTGGGACTCGTGACGTCATCGGTAACGCCAAGGGCGTGGGCGACACCCTGCACGAAGCTGGTTTTGCCCGCACCCAAATCGCCATTGAGCATGATGACGTCGCCCGCGGCCAGAAGAGGCGCGAGCGTGGACGCCAATGCGGCGGTCTCCTGCGCATTGGCGCACGAGCACGTGTATGCGAATTCATTGTCCATGCCGCTATTGTAGCGCCCTCCGCCCATCTTCAAACGAATAACAGCTTGCGGACGCACGAGCGCGACACGCGGGAGAGCGCGGGTTAGGCGATGCCGAGCGCGCTTTCGCACGAGTGGATGACATGCTCCATGGTGGTAGACGTCGTGACCGTGCCGATGCCGCCGGGAACGGGCGTGATGGAGCCCACGATGGGCTCGACCGCATCGAAGTCGACGTCACCGCACAGGTTGCCGTCCTCGTCGAAGTTGATTCCCACGTCGATGACCGTCTGGCCCTCGGAAAAGCTATCGGCGCCGAACGCACGCGCACGGCCCGTTGCGCAGATGATGACGTCGGCCTCGCGGCAGCGTGCTGCAAGGTCTTCGGTGCGCGAATGGCACATGGTTACCGTGGCGTTGCGCGCGAGGAGCATCATGGCCACGGGCTTGCCGATGACGAGGCTGCGCCCCACCACGACGACACGTGCGCCGTTCAGGGGCACATTGTAGTGGTCGAGCACGTGCATGCATGCCTGGGCCGTGGCCGGCGGGAACCCATAGCCAGAGCCCGTGAACACGCGCGCGAGCGATGTGGGGGAAATGCCGTCGATATCCTTGCGGGCATCAAGCGCCGCGCAAGCCGCAGCTTCGTCGAGCCCGGCGGGAAGAGGGCGGAACATCAGGCAGCCATGGATGGAGTCGTCGGCGTTGATGCGCTCGATGGCAGCCATGAGCTGCTCGTTCGTGGCATCTTCGGGAAGCACGATGGAGCGAACTTCCACCCCAAGCGACGACGCGCGCTTGCAGGCAGTGCGCTCGTAGCTCATATCGCTGGGGTTTTCGCCCACGCGAAGGATGGCGAGCGTGGGCTGAGCCCCCGCCTCGACGCACACGCGAACGCGCTCCAGAAGCCCCGGGGCCATGGCCGAAACCACTTCCTTGCCAGATAGAATGCGCGCCATATTAGCGAACCTCCCCCATCACGTATTCGAACGTTTCCTGTGCGAGCGGAGCGTATTCGCCAATCAAGGCGTCGGCCTTGGCGCGATACGCGTTCGCGGCAGCGGAATCGGCAAGCGATTTCGCGTTGATGTACACGTTCAGCGACGCACCCATGAGGGCAGCGCGACCGAATGCCGCGGCAACGCCCGCGTCGCTTACCGCCAGGCGGCTACCATCATGAGCGATGGCGCCGCAGAGCTCGATGACGCGCGCGCATGCCTCCATGATGGAAAGGGGCGCCTCCGTTGCCCCCACGAGAGCCTTCTGCAGCGCGGCGTTGCGCGCGGCAAGCTCTTCCTCGGTTGCACGGGGCATGCCGTATGCAGCCGCCAACGGGGAAAACGCACGAGCGTCTTCGTCGATGAGCTCGAACAGGCGCACGCGGAGCTCGTCGAGCTCGGCCAGCGCCTCCTTCACGCGCTCTTCCACGGAAGCGTACTTGGGCTTCCCCACCGTGAGATTGGCCACCATCGAGCCAAGCGCCGCAGCCAGGGCACCACAATACGCGCACGCGCCGCCGCCACCAGGCGTTGGATCGGCGCTCGCGAGCTTGTCGGTAAACGTCGTGTCTATCATTTCCCCACCTTACAGAAGCGGGAAGGCCGAGCCTTCCCGCTTCGTGATCAATGCATGTACTTCGCGCCGTGAGGCGGATGCAACTAGAACAGGCCGGTGATCTTGCCCGTCTCGTCGACATCGATGTTGAACGCCGCGGGACGCTTGCCCAAACCGGGCATCGTCATGATACTACCCGTGAGCGCAACGATAAAGCCTGCACCGGCGCTAACCTTCACGTTGCGAACCGTCATGCGGAAGCCGCGCGGCGCGCCCAGCAGCGATGCGTCGTCGCTGAAGCTGTACTGGGTCTTCGCCATGCACACGGGCATGCCGCCGAAGCCAAGGCGCTCGAGCTCGGCGATTTCCTTCTTCGCGGCAGCCGTGAAATCGACGTCGTCGGCGCGGTAGATGCGCTTGGCGAGCGTGCGAATCTTGTCGGCGATGCCGCCATCGAGCTCGTAGCTGAACGCGAAGTCGTTGGGCTGCTCGCACAGGCGCACGACTTCCTCGGCCAGAGCCGTGCCGCCCTCGCCGCCCTTGGCCCACACTTCGGAAAGCGCAACGTTAACGCCGAGTTCCTTGCACTTCGCCTCGACGAGGTCGAGCTCGGCCTTCGTGTCGGTGGGGAACGCGTTGATGGCTACCACGCAGGGAAGCTGATAGACCTTCGTGATGTTTTCCACATGCTGCAGCAGGTTAGGCAGGCCAGCCTCGAGGGCATCGAGGTTTTCGCTGTTGAGCTGGTCTTTCGGAACACCGCCATGGTTCTTCAGAGCGCGCACCGTGGCAACGACAACCACGGCGTCGGGCTTCAGGCCCGTGAGGCGGCACTTGATGTCGAGGAACTTCTCGGCACCCAGGTCGGCACCGAAGCCTGCTTCCGTGATGCAGTAATCGCCCAGCGCCATGGCCATGCGCGTGGCCATGATGGAGTTGCAGCCATGGGCAATGTTCGCGAACGGGCCGCCGTGCACGAATGCCGGCGTACCTTCGAGCGTCTGCACCAGGTTGGGCTTCAGAGCGTCCTTCAACAGGGCGCACATCGCGCCTTCGGCCTTCAGGCCGTGCGCGGTGACGGGCTTGTCGTCGTAGGTGTAACCGACGACGATGCGGCCGAGGCGCTCCTTCAGGTCGGTGATGCTCGTAGCCAGGCAGAAGATAGCCATGACCTCGGAAGCCACGGTAATGTCGAAGCCATCCTCGCGGGGCACGCCGTGGGCCTTTCCGCCCAAGCCGTCGACGATGTTGCGCAGCTGGCGATCGTTCATGTCTACCGCGCGCTTCCAGGTGATCTTACGGGTGTCGATGCCCAGCTCGTTGCCATTATGGATATGCGCGTCCAGCAAGGCCGCCAGCAGATTGTTTGCCGCGCCGATTGCGTGGAAGTCTCCGGTGAAGTGCAGGTTGATATCCTCCATCGGGATAACCTGGGCATAGCCGCCACCAGCAGCGCCGCCCTTGATGCCGAACACCGGGCCAAGCGAAGGCTCACGCAGCGCCACTACCACATTCTTATCCAGGCGGGACAGGGCGTCTGCCAAACCTACGGTCGTGGTGGTCTTGCCTTCACCGGCAGGCGTCGGGTTGATGGCGGTCACCAGG